>DASYLG010000369.1:0-3671 GCA_036009685.1 Iamia sp.
CCAGGTCGGCCCCGGTGGCCTCGGCGCCGACGGCGACCGCCTCCTCGCCGGCGACGGTGGCCCGGATGTCGGCCGCCCCGGCCCGCTCGGAGGACAGGGCAGAGGCCTCGGCCCGGGCGTCGGGCACGGCGGCGCGGGCCAGCAGGGGCCCGGCGACGGCGGCGGCCAGGACGACGAGGATCACGAAGGCCCGGCCCCGGTGGGCCGGCGTGCCGAACCCGCGCCGGAGATCGGACCACAGGGTGCGACGGGGGCGCCGCTCGGGTCCGTCACGGCCGCCGCCGGTGGCCTCGGCCGCGTCAGCACCGGCGTCGACGCCGAGTGTCGCCCGGGTCTCGTCGGACAGGACCCGGCGGCTCAGCCGCCCACCCTCGTCCAGCGTCGCATCCATCTCGGCCATCCCCCCGGTCACCACGTGCACCCGTCCGCCACCTCCCCATCATCCCGCGTGGAGCACCCCCATCGGGACGCGGGGGCACGGACTGCCATCGGCCGCCGATCCCCGGACTGAAGCGGGCCGCTCCCGCCGCCGGTCAGAGCCCCGTGGAAGCGTCGTCGAGTGCGATCCCCGCCCGGCCTCCGCCGCGTGGGCTCTGACCACGATCTGGACGGCTCCTTCGTCGCCGCCCAGACCGCCCGTCACATTGGAGAGGCCTCGCTCTGCTCGGCCTCTCAGAGCAGGTCAGAGCAGGTGGAAGGGGGTGGCGCCGGAGGCGAGGCCCAGCACGATGATCAGGACCAGACCGAGGAAGAGGCCGACGGCGACGGGGGCCACGACCCAGCGCGGATCCTCGACCGGGTGGTCGCCGTGGTCGTCGTGACCGTGGTCGGGCTCGTGGCCCGGCTCGGGCACCGCCGGCGAGACGTGGTCGGGGCCGTGGCGGGCCTCGTCCAGGTCGACGTTGCTGGCCCCGACGTCGTCGGCCGGCTCCTCCGCCTGATCGGGGCGGGGGTGGACCTTCTCCAGGTCGGGGCGGGTGTCGTCGGCCATCGCCGAGGCACGGTAGTTGCGGGCCGCCGCCCGCCGCACACCCGGAGGGTCAAGAGCCGAGCCGTCAGGCGAGGCGACCCAGAAGCACAGTGCCCTGCTCTCCGAGGCCCTGCCGAGGAGATGTCCGCCGCGACCGGGCCCATCCGCGCCGATCCTCAGGCGCCGTCGCTGGGGGCCACCACGCCCGGCGGGGCCGACATCTGGATCCCGGCCTCGGCCAGGGCGGCGCGGATCTCCTGGCGCAGGGCCCGCATCACCTTCCACTGCGAGCCGGGCAGCGTCTTGATCACCAGCCGCAGCGTGATCCCCATCTGGGTGAGGGCCTCGACCCCCCACACCTCGGCCTCCTCCAGCACGTCGGCGGCCATCTCGGGCCGACCGGCCACCTCGTCGGCCACGTCCTTGAGGATCTTCAGGGCGGTGTCGACGTCGGTGCCGTGGGCCACGACGATGTCGAGCAGCGCCCGGGCCCACTGCTGGGACTTGTTGCCGACCCGCAGGATCTCGCCGTTGGGCACGTGCCAGACGGTGCCGTTCACGTCGCGGAGCCGGGTGGTGCGCAGGTTGAGGGCCTCGACGGCGCCGACGGCATCACCCAGGTCGACCACGTCGCCCACGCCGTACTGGTCCTCCAGCAGGATGAAGGTGCCGGCCAGGAAGTCCCGGACCAGGCTCTGGGCGCCGAAGCCGAGGGCCACGCCGACCACGCCGGCGCCGGCGATGAGCGGCCCGAGGTTCAGCCCCAGGACGTCGAGCGTGTACACGAGGGCGAACACGTAGATGACGCCCGACGACACGCTCTTGAGGACGCCGCTGATCGTCTCGGCCCGCGCCGCCGAGCGCACGCTGGGGATCTGGGTGCTGATGAGGATGTTCGGCGCCCGGTCCCGGGCCCGCCGGATCCGGCCCGAGTCGGCCGATCCGACGAGCTTGTCGGAGAAGCGCCGGATCAGCCGCCGGACCACCCGGGACAGGATCCAGGCGATGACCCAGAGGAGCAGGATGCGGAACGGCTTGTCGACCAGCCAGCTGGCGGTCGAGGCCCAGTCCTCACTCTGGGTGCGGTCCAGCACCCAGCGGTAGGCCGCCCCCTCGTCGTCGTCGCGGCCGCTGGAGGCGGCGCGCAGGAGGGCGAGCTGGGTGACTGCGGGTGTCCACATGACGTCGATCGACCCTAGGGCCCGACCACCCGCCGGCCAACGGCCGCGGTGGCGTCACCCGTCACCTCGGCCCCCTCACTCAGCGCACCGACGTGTTGCGCTCGATGACGCGGGCGAGGGCCTCGACCAGCCGAACCACCGGGTGGTGGCGGATGATGATCTGCACGACCCGGTCCATGGCGTCGGCCTGACGGGGCCGCAGGAGGACCGCTCGGGCCTCGGTGGCCCGCCGGAAGGCGACGGGGTCGCCCCCGACGTCCGGATGGCGGTTGCGGGCCGCTCGCCGGAAGGCCTTCTCGACCAGCGCGGGCGCGGCGCTGCTCGGCACGCCCAGCTCGCGCGCGGCCTCGACCCTGTCCACGAGACGACGGTAGCCCCGGTCACCCCTGGTGGTGGCGACGACGAGACCCCCGGCCCGCCCGACCGGACGGTCAATCTGCGGGCGGTGACGGGGTACCGTGTCGCCATGGCTGCGACTCAGATGGGACTACGGGCCCGGAAGAAGCAAGCGACGTCGACCGCTCTCCAGCGTTCGGCGATCGACTTGTTCCTTGAACGGGGATACGACGAGACGACGGTGCAAGACATCACCGACGCCGCCGGAGTGTCCCAACGGACCTTCTTCCGGTACTACGCCACCAAGGATGCGGTGCTGCTCACCGAGCACACCCGCCGTGAACGCGAGCTGGCCGAGCTGCTCGCATCGCGACCCGACGAACCGCTCGGCCAGACGGCGGCGGCGGTCCTGGAGCATCTCGCCCAAGACATCGTCGAGCGTCTCGAGCTGGTGCGGGTCCAGACGCGGGTGTCCTACACGGTCCCCACCCTGGCCGACCGCTTCGCCGGCCACCACGACCGCCTGGCCGTGCTCATCGCCGAGCATGCGGCCAAGGCGCTCGGGGTCACCGACGACAACGACCCGCGTCCCCGGCTGTTCGGGAACCAGGTCGTCCGGGTCTGGACCACGGCGATCCTGCTGTGGCTGACCGAGGGGGCGGAGGACGACCTGGTCAAGCTGGCGGCCGACACCCTCCACCAGGCCCGCACCGACCCGGCCCTCGTCGACTCCTGACCCGAACGGGTTAGCCGACCGTCCGCCCCGAGGCCGGGTCCCCCCGGCCTCGGTGGCGCGCGCCCGGGGCGCGGCGACCTCGTCGCCCGGCTCCGCCGTGCTCTCCCCTCCTCCGGCCCATCGCCGGAGGGGTCAGCCCTCGGCGGCCGTGGTGGTGGTGTCGTCGTCCGCGGCGGTCGTGGTGGGCTCGTCGCCCTCGGCGGCGGTCGTGGTGCTCTCGTCGCCCTCGGCGGCCGTGGTGGTCGACCCGTCGCCCTCGGCAGCGGTCGTGGTGGTCTCGTCACCCTCGCCCGCGGCGGGCGCATCGGGATCGGGGAAGCAGATCTGGACCAGGTCGATGACGAAGATGAGGTCGGAGTCCGGCGGGATCTGCTCGCCGCTGCCCTCGGCGCCGTAGCCCTGGTCGGACGGGATGGTGAGCATGCGGCGCTCGCCTACCTTCATGCCG
>DASYLG010000370.1:0-1584 GCA_036009685.1 Iamia sp.
GATGGCGAAGCGATCCACCAACCCCAAGCGGCCGTACCCGCGCATGGTGCGGGTCAACGAGCTCCTCCGGGAGGTCGTGGCCGAGGCCCTGCAGGACATCGACGACGATCGCCTGATCGACGTCGCCGTCACCAACGTGCAGTGCGACGCCGACCTGGCCAACGCCGTCGTCCACTACGACGTCCTGGTGGGGGCCGATGCCGACGACGAGGTCATCGCCGCCTTCGCCGAGCTGCGGCCCCGTCTCCAGGCGATCATCAACCGGGAGACCCGGCTCAAGGGCACGCCCAAGCTGACCTTCGCCCCGGATCCGGTCGTCCGCTCGGCGGCGCGGATCGACGACGTGCTCCGCGGCCTCAACACCAGCGAGCCCGCCGGCGAACCCACCCCCTAGTGGCGCGCTCGTCGCGACCCGGTGGGCCCGACGGCGTCGCCGTCGTCGACAAGCCGGCCGGTTGGACCAGCCACGACGTGGTGGCCAAGAGCCGGGGGCTGCTGGGCACCCGCAAGGTCGGGCACTCGGGCACGCTCGACCCCGACGCCACCGGCGTGCTCGTCCTGGGCGTCGGCAAGGCCACCCGGCTGCTCCGCTACCTGACGGCGCTGGGCAAGACCTACGAGGCCGAGATCGTCCTGGGCGTCGAGACCACCACCCTCGACGCCGCCGGCGAGGTCACCGCCACCCACGACATGACCGGGGTCACCCTCGACGACGCCCGCCGGGCGGCGGTGCCGCTGACGGGGGCGATCCTCCAGGTGCCGCCCATGGTGTCGGCCCTCAAGGTCGACGGACGACGGCTCCACGATCTGGCCCGGGAGGGGATCGAGGTCGAGCGGCAGGCCCGGCCGGTCACCGTGCACCGCTTCGAGCTCTCGCCGACCACCGACCCCCTCGTCCTGCACGCCGTGGTGGAGTGCTCGTCGGGCACCTACGTCCGGACGTTGGCCGACGACCTGGGCCACGCCCTCGGCGGCGGGGCCCACCTGCGGGCTCTGCGCCGCACCGCCGTCGGTGGCTTCATGCTCGACGACGCCGTCGCCCTCGAGGCCCTCTCGCCCGACCACCTGCTGCCGGTCACCACCGCCGTGGCCCACCTCCCGACCCTGGCCGTGGCCGGCGATGTCGCCGTCGCCGTCGGCCACGGCAAGGTCCTCGACCGCACCGACCTGGGCGCCGAGGGCGACGGGCCGTGGGCCGTCATCGACGACGAGGGCCGCCTGCGGGCCGTCTACCAGGCCCACAAGGGCGACACCGTCAAGCCCGAGCTGGTCATCCCGACCGAGGTCTAGACCCCACCCGTCGTGGCACGGGTCCGTCGGCAAGCTGCGACCCTGATCCCCCTGTGAGGGGGACCAGGGTCGCAGTTTGGGGTCGATCGGGACGGGATGCGGGGCCGGCTCATGCGCTGTACTCGCCCTGGCCGGGCCGGCTGGCGGCGCACGTCCGGTTCGAGGTCCGGCAGGTCGGGAGCGTGTAGGTGTTGAACGGGCCGCCGGAGCCGAAGCCCGGGTAGACCGTGCAGCCGGCCCCGATGGTGAGTGGCGCCCGGGCGCCGGCGACCGGGACGATGATCCGGTGGGCGT
>DASYLG010000371.1:0-2670 GCA_036009685.1 Iamia sp.
CGGGTCGGGTCGGCCGTGACGACCCCCCGCCGGCGCATCCAACCGAAGAAGGACCGCAGAGCGGCAGCCTTCCGGGCCACGCTGGTCCGGGCCAGACCCCGGGTCGTCAGGTAGGCCAGGTACCGCCGGAGGACGAGGTGGTCGACAGCCTCCGGCCCGTTGGCCCCGCCCCGCTCCGCCCAGGTCACGAACTGGAGGAGATCGGCCCGGTAGGCCGTGCGGGTGTGGGGGCTGGAGCCGGTCAGGGAGGAGATGAAACCGTCGACGTCCCAGACCTCGGACATCAGACGAAGAGCGTCGGGGCGGACACGGGCTGAGCCCACGGCAGGTTGTCCATGTAGATCCACGACCGCCGGTGGATGGCGGTGGGTCCGTAGCCGAGGAGGGCGCAGCGGTGCTTGGGGGACGGGTAGCCCCGGTTGGAGTCGAAGTCGTAACCGGGATAGCAGTCGGCCTCGGCAGCCATCATCCGGTCCCGGGTCACCTTGGCCACGATCGAGGCGGCGGCGACCGACAGACAGAGGGCGTCGCCGTCGACGACCGTCCGCACCCGGTCGGGGAGGGCCAGGTAGTCGTGGTTGCCGTCGAGGATGATCCGGTCGGGCACGCAGCCGGCCTCGGCCAGGCCGGCCAGGGCCCGCTCCCCCGCCAGCCGGAGGGCGGCGGTCATCCCGAACTCGTCGCACTCGGCGGCGCTGGCGTGGCCCACGGCGGCGGCCAGCGCCCACCCGAGAATCTTCGGGTACAGCGCCTCCCGCTGCTCGAGGGTGAGCTCCTTCGAGTCGCGCACCCGCTGGATCCGCCTGGGTGTCGGGCCGATCACCACCGCCCCGACCGTCACCGGGCCGGCCCACGCCCCCCGGCCGACCTCGTCGATGCCGCACACCAGCCGGGCGCCGTCCTCGAAGCAGCCCTGCTCCACCAGCAGCTTCGGGGCGCCGGGACGGCGGGCCTTGCCCACCCGCGGCCGACCCTTCGCTGTGACCGCCGGTGCCATGAGAGGCGACGGTACCAAAGCCCGGCGGCCTCAGCGCGGCTGGTCGAGGGGCGGCTGGTCGAGGGAGGCGATCGCCTCCGCCTCGGACGGGTCGGGCCCGGTGGCGAACCAGGCGTCGAGCATCTCGGCCGCCACCGGCGGGCTGACCAGCCGGAGGCTCAGCACCAGCACGTTGGCGTCGTTCCAGCGCCGGGCCCCCCGGGCCGTCTCGGCGTCGGTGCACAGCGCGGCCCGCACGCCGGCCACCTTGTTGGCGGCGATGGAGGCGCCGGTGCCCGTCCAGCAGCAGAGGACGGCGGTGTCGGTCTCGCCCCCCGCCACCAGCTCCCCGACCCGGCGGCCGACGGCGGCCCAGCCCAGGTCGTCGCCCCCCGGCGGGCCGACCAGGACCACCTCGTGACCCCGGCCGCGGAGGTCCTCGACGAGGGCGTCGGTGAGGGTTGTCCGCTCGTCACTGCCGAGCGCGATGCGCACGTTGGGTACGGTAACCGCCCGTATGGCCGAGCCCAAGGTGCTGACGATGGTGCTGGCCGGCGGCGAGGGCAAGCGTCTGGCCCCCCTCACCGCCGACCGGGCGAAGCCTGCCGTCCCCTTCGGCGGGCACTACCGCATCGTCGACTTCGCCCTGTCCAACATGGCCAACGCCGGCTACCTCCACATCGTGGTGCTGACGCAGTACAAGAGCCACAGCCTCGACCTCCACATCACCCGGACGTGGCGGCTCTCGACGCTGCTCGGCAGCTACGTGACCCCCGTGCCGGCCCAGATGCGGCGGGGGCCGCGGTGGTTCGCCGGCTCCGCCGACGCCATCTACCAGAACCTCAACCTGGTCGGCGACGAGAGTCCCGACTACATCCTCGTCTTCGGCGCCGACCACATCTACCGGATGGATCCCCGCCAGATGGTCGAGCAGCACATCGCCACCGGGGCGGGCGTGACCGTGGCCGGGATCAGGGCGCCGCGCTCGCAGTCCAATCAGCTCGGCGTGATCGACCCCGGGGAGGGCACGAAGATCGCCTCCTTCAAGGAGAAGCCGGCCGAGGCCCCGGGGCTCCCCGACTCCCCCGACGAGATCTTCGCCTCGATGGGCAACTACGTGTTCACCACGAAGACGCTGGTCGACATCGTGAGCCTCGACGCCGAGGACCAGAACTCCCACCACGACATCGGCGGCAGCATCATCCCGGCCCTGGTCGAGATGGGCGAGGCCCACGTCTACGACTTCACGACGAACCACGTGCCGGGCGAGACCGAACGGGACCACGCCTACTGGCGCGACGTCGGGTCGCTCGACTCCTACTACGACTCGCACATGGACCTCGTCTCGGTCCACCCGATCTTCAACCTCTACAACCGGGAGTGGCCGATCTTCACGTCGCTCCCGACGCTGCCCCCGGCCAAGTTCGTGCTCCAGGGCGCCGACGCCGGCACGGGCATGGCGCTCGACTCGATGGTCTGCGCCGGCAGCATCATCTCGGGCGGCACGGTGCGCTCGTCGGTGATCTCCCCCGGCGTGCTGGTGCACCCCCACGCCACCGTCGAGCAGTCGGTGCTCATGCACGACGTCGTGATCGGGACGGGCGCCATCGTCCGCAACGCCATCATCGACAAGAACGTGCACGTACCGCCGGGGGCGAAGATCGGGGTCGACCCGGTCCTCGACAAGGCCCGTT
>DASYLG010000372.1:0-4464 GCA_036009685.1 Iamia sp.
ATGCCCGCCAGCCGGCTCGAGGTCTTCGCCGGCGCCGGCCACTTCCCCCACCACGCCCAGCCCGAGCGCTTCGTCGCCCTGCTCACCGCCTTCGTCGACGAGACGGCGCCGGCCCGCTTCGACGCCGACCGCTGGGTCACCCGGCTGCGGGACGGACGGCCGACGGTCGTGGTCGCCGACGACCCGCCCGAGCCGGTCGACGAGGTCCAGCTGTCGGCGTGACGCCGTTAGCGGTCGGTTGGCGGACATGACCTACCCTGCCGCGCCGATGGGCGTGAGCACGGGGTCGCGCCCGCCGGGACGTCTGGTGCTGCACACCGATGGGGCGCTCGACGATCGCGTCGTGGCCAAGACGGCGTGGGTGCTGCTGCGCTTCGCCCCCGAGCGGGTGCGCGCCGTCGTCGATCCGGTCCACGCCGGCCGGCCGCTGGGCGAGGTCTGCCCCGGCCTCGACCTCGACATCCCCGTGGTCGCCTCGGTCGCAGCCGGGGCCGAGCCCGGCGACACGCTCGTGATCGGCACCGCCCGCAACGGCGGGGCGCTGTCGGCCGGCCAGCGCGACGCCATCCTGTGGGCGTCGGCGCAGGGGATGGAGGTCCTCAACGGCACCCACGACGTGGTCGACGCGCCGGGCGTCGTCAACATGCGGGTCTTCCGACCCGAGGATCGCCGCCTGGGCGAGGCCCGGCCCCGCGGCCCGACGACCCGGATCCTCACCGTCGGCTCCACCGGGTCGGTCGGGAAGATGACGGTGACCGTCCTGCTGGCCCGGGCGCTGCAGGCCGCGGGGCACCGCGCCGACTGGCTGCCCACCGGCCAGACCGGCGTGATCCTCCGGGGCCTCGGCCACGTGCTCGACGCCGTGCCCCTCGACTTCGCCCCCGGCGTGCTCGAGCACGATTTGGCCGTGGTCGAGCGGGACGTCGACGTCGTCGTGATCGAGGGCCAGGGCGCCCTGCTCCACCCCATGTGGGGCGCGGCCTCGTTCATCTTCACCAAGGTGGCCAAGCCCGACTGGCTGGTGGTGTGCGCCCGCATGGGGCCGACGCACCACCTGGGCTTCGACGTCCCCATCCCCGACGTGCTCGACGTGGTCGCCGCCCACCGGGCCCTGGCCACCGTGCTGGGCCAGACCTACGACGTCCTGGGCGTCGCCCTCGACTCGGCCGACGTCGACCGCGCCACCTACGACGCCGAACGGGCCCGCATCGAGACCGCCCTCGGCGTCCCCTGCGTCGATCCCGTCCGCACCGGCGTCGACGACCTCGTGGCCCGTCTGGCGTCGCCGACGCGCTAGACCGCACCCGGGCGCCATCGGGCGGTGTCGCCGTCACGACGATTGGGTGCACCATGACCGACGACGCCATCTCCCTCGGAGCCCTCGCGGCCCGGCTCGACGCCGTGGAGGCCGAGAACCGGGCCTTGCGGACCGAGCTGGCCGCCGTACGCGGGGAGCGGAGCGAGACGCCCGGTCGCGCCGCCGCGCCCGGTGCCGCGGCGCCGACCACGGTCGGACGACGCCAGGCGCTGCGCACCGGGCTGGCCGCCGCCGGTGCGGCCGCCGTGGCGGCAGTGGTCGTCGACGGGGCCCCGGCGGCGGCGACCAACGGCGAGGCCATCGCGATCGGGAACGCCACGCAGACCGGCACCAGCCCGACGCGCCTCCAGGTCACCGGCGGCGGGAAGACCTACGGCTTCGGCGTCGTCGACAACACCCCGGATCCGGGCATCGGCCTCTTCCAGCCGGCGATCTACGGCCATGCCCAGGCCCAGTCCTTCTTCGCCGGCATCCAGGGCGTCGGGGAGGACGCCGCCGTGGGCGTGTACGGCCAGTCGGAGGGCAACGCCGGCGTCTACGGCAAGTCGACCTCGAACACCGGCCTGTTCGCCGAGTCGGTCACCGGGGCCGGGGCGCGGATCAAGTCGGCCGACGGCGGCGCCCTCACCCTGGAGGGCAGCACGTACCACCTCGCCCTCAACGGGGCCGGCGCCGCGCCCACCACCGACGCCGTCTCCCATGGCCTCGGCGAGATCGTGCGCGACAACGCCGGCCACCTCTGGCTGTGCACCGGAAGCGGCACGCCGGGCACGTGGCGCAAGCTCGGCGGGCCGGGCACCGCCGGCCAGCTCCACCTGCTGCCGGCACCGATCCGCGTCTACGACTCGCGGCCCGGCACCACACCCGCCCAGACGCCCAAGACCCCACTGCCCAGCGGCAACGTGGCCCGCACCGTGGACCTCAAGGTGAACGGCAGCACCGTGCCGGCCGGGGCCACCGGCGCCCTGCTCACCGTGCTGCTGGTCAACGCCGGCGTGGGGGCGGGGAACGTCACGGTGTGGGCCAACGACAAGCCCAAGCCGCAGGCCAACACCCTCGTGTGGGGCGGCGACGCCGGGCGCTTCACGACCCTGGCCGTGTCCAGCGTCGACGCCCAGGCGCGGGTCAAGGTCGACGCCAGCCTCCAGACCAACCTCGTCCTCGACGTCGTCGGCTACTACCGCTGACCTCGGGCTCGGACCTAGACCGATCCGGCAGAAAGGCGTAGCCTGCCAATTGACCGACCTCGGATGAGCCGGTCGAGGGGAGGGACCATGGCCGAGGACAGACTCACAGGGGCCGCCACCGCAACGACCGTCTCGTTCGGCGAGGACGGCGGGAGCGGCGGGAACGAGGCGACCGTTCCACCGCACTGGGGCCACGTGCTTCTCCGCCTGGCCGCCACGATCGTTGCCTTCGGGATCGTCTATTTCGTCTGGAGGCTGGCCATCGACCACATCGCCTACGACAAGGACGCCTTGAGGGCAGCGGTGAAGGACCCCGTCGAAGGCCTCACGATCTTCGCCGTGTTCTTCGTGGCCGCCGCCGGCATCGAGCGGCTCCTCGAGCCGTTGGCCGCGCTGGTCACGGCATTCGGAGGTTCCAGGGAGGCCAAGGTCGAGGCGGCGGAGGACGCCGTGAAGAAGCAGGTCGCGGCGTTCTGGGCACTGGTGTCGAGCCTCATGAAGGTGCTCTTCTGGGCCTTTGCCACCAGCATCGGGATCGTGGCCTCGGCCTCCCTGGAGCTGTACCTCCTGCGCCAGGTGGGCATCGCCTCGCCACCACGAGAGCTCGACGTGCTGGCCACGGGGCTCATCATCGGGGCCGGGACCAAACCGCTCCACGACCTGACCAAGCTGATCGAGAAGAAGAAGGAGACGGCGGCCGCGGCCGCACCGTCCCTCTCCTAGCTGGCCTTTTTGGCGGCCTTCTTGGTGGCCTTGCGGGGCTTGGCCGCGGGCTTGGAGGCAGCTTCGCCGTCGTCGGCGGGGGCGGCGGGGTGGCGCTTCCGGGCCTTCTTGGCCTCGGCGATGCTGGCCTCGAGGGCGGCCATGATGTCGACGACCTTGTCGTCCTCGACCTCCTCCTCGGCCTCGACGACCTCGGTGGCGCCGCTGGCCCGGGCCTCGATCAGGTCGAGCACCTTCACCCGGTACTCGTCGCGGTACTCGTCCGGCTCGAAGGGCTCGGTCAGCGAGTCGATCAGCGCCTCGGCGACCTTGCGCTCCTTGGCGGTGATGGTCACGTCGGCCACGGCCTCGAGGGCCTCGTACTCGGCCGGGTCGTTGACCTCGTCCGGGTAGACCATCGTCGACAGCACGAGCCGGCCGTCGAGCGGGCGCAGGGCGCAGATGTGCTCCTTGGTCCGCATCACGAAGCGGGCGATGGCCACCTTGCCCGACTCCTCCATGGCCTCGAGCAGGAGGGCGTAGGGCTTGGGCGTCGACGGGTCGGGCACCACGTTGTACGGGGCGTCGTACATGATCGGGTCGATCTCCGACAGGTCGACGAACTGCTCGATCTCGATGGTCTTGGTGGCCTTGGCGTCGAGCGCCGAGAGGTCGGAGTCGGTGAGCAGCACGTACTCGCCGTCGGCCTGCTCGTAGCCCTTGGCGATGTCGTCCCAGCTCACCTCGGACCCGTCGGCGGCCGAGACCCGCTTCTGCTTCACCCGGGCCCCGGTGCGGGTGTCGACCTGGTGGAAGCGGACGGTCTTGCGGGAGACGGCCGAGTAGAGCTTCACGGGGATCGAGACGAGCCCGAAGCTGATGGCCCCTGACCAGGCGGTGGACGGCATCCGACCATTCTCTCCCGTCCGCGCAGGAGATGCACCTACACCGTTTCCCCGGCGGGCCGGCGGGGAGCCTGCCGAGGACGCCGAGCGACAGGAGATCGCCATGCCCAGAGCCTGGAGCGACAAGCGAGAGCGGCAGTACGAGCACATCAAGGAGGGCCTCGAGGATCGAGGTCGGAGCGAGGACACGGCCGAGGAGATCGCCGCCCGCACCGTCAACAAGGAGCGGGCCCGGGCCGGCGAGGCGAAGCAGTCGAGCCGGTCGTCGACGAAGGACATCTCCTCCGGCCGCCGGGGCGGGTTGCGCTCGCACAAGGGCCCCGGCGGGCGGACCAAGGAGCAGCTCTACAAC
>DASYLG010000373.1:0-5125 GCA_036009685.1 Iamia sp.
CGCGCTCGCGCCGCCTCGCCGAGCGTGCGGGCGACGGCGGCGAAGTGCACGGCGGAGGCTTCCATGACCCGCAGTATGAGGACCCCGCGCGACAGTGAAGCCGTCCCTGGTCAGCGGGCCAGGAGCACGTCGAGGGCGAGCCGTCTACCAGGAGTCGTCGGCGGCGGCGCGGTCGTCGAGGTAGGCCTGGCCCGTGGGGCAGTCGGGCCGGGCCCGGCACCACCGGCACAGGGGTGACGGGCGGGCGACCGGCGGGTGGTCGTGGTGACGGATGGCGACCATGCGGCTGGCCCCGTCGACCACGCGGGCGGCGGCGGCCTCGAGCCCGCCGACGGTGACGTCCTCGACGTGGAGGTCGCCGGACTCCAGGTACGACGTGGCCACGGCGCGGGGCGGCACGCCGAGCCGGAGCGTCTCGACCAGGGCGTAGAAGCGCAGGTCCTCGCGGTGGGGCTGGGCCGGGCCGCCGGTCTTGAAGTCGACGATGACCTTGCCGGCGGTGCGGCCCTCGGCCCGACCGATCGACAGGTCGACCCGGCCCGACAGGGTGACCCGCCCACCGGCCAGGTCGGTGCGGACCTTGACCTCCGTGGCCGGGCGCCACGTGCTCTTGAGCGGCGGCCAGACCTCGTCGTACCCGCTCACCCGGCCGATGGCATCGCCCCGCACCTCGGCCCGCTCGTCGTCGTCGCAGGTCCGCAGCCACTCGGACATCCACTGCTCGGAGCGCTCGAGGCTGGCCATGGCCGTGTCGACCAGGTCGGCCGGCGGGGGGAGGTCGGTGCCGGGCCGCCGGTTGATGCCCAGCTCGATGGCCTTGTGGGCCACGGCGCCCCGCACGACCGGCGGCGAGACGGCGAAGCCGGGGTCCTGGTCCTCGGCGTGCCAGCGGGCCTCGCAGGCGTGGACGGTGGCCAGGGCGTGCTTGTTGACGAACAGGGTGGTGTCGTCCGGAAGGGCCGAGGCGGGGCCGGCCAGCTCGTCCTCCAGGAGCGCCCGCAGGTCGGCGGCCAGACCGGCGGCGAAGGTGGGCCGCTCGGACCGCTTGGCCCCCAATCGGTCCAGGGTGTCGCGCTGGCGCGGCGTCAGCCCGTCGTCGACCGGCTCCGGGGCTGCCGTCTCGGCCGGCTCCGACACCAGCCGCAGCGGCGGCACCTCGGCACCCGGTGCGTCACTCATCGACCCCGAGCCTACGGCACCCCTACGACAGCCTCCGGGACGGGCCGGGTCGCGGCGGACCTGTGCTCCTGGGTCGCCTCGCCTGGCGGCTCGGCTCCGTACGACAGCCTCCGGGACGGGCGTTACCCTCGTCCCCATGGCCCGACCGACCCAGGAGCGCAGCACGGCCCTCGTGCCGGTGTCGCTCCCCCCCGTGGCCGACGAGCCCGAGCCACTGGCCAACCCCCGGCTCGGCGACGTCGACGAGTGGGGCCGCAGCGAGCGGATGCGGGAGATCGCCCGCACCCTCTACGCGCCGATCTACGAGCGGTGGTTCCGGGTCGAGTGGGAGGGGATGGAGAACATCCCGGCCGAGGGCGGCGCCCTGCTGGTGGCCAACCACGCCGCCGCCGTGCCGTCCGACGCCCCGGCGATCATGCACGGCATCGAGGTCGAGATGCAGCGGCCGGTGTACGGCCTGGCCGACCACTTCTTCCGGTCCGTCCCCGTCGTCGGCACGCTGTGGGCCCGCAACGGCGGGGTCGTGGCCCAGCCCGACAACGCCTACCGGCTGCTGCGCGAGCAGGGCCAGCTGGCGCTCGTCTTCCCGGAGGGCACCAAGGGCCCGGCCAAGACCTACGACGAGCGCTACCGGCTACGCCGCTTCGGCCGGGGCGGCTTCGTCGAGATCGCCATGCGCGCCGGAGTGCCGATCATCCCCATCGCCGTCGTCGGCGCCGAGGAGTCGATGCCCACCATCACCCGGCTGCCGGCGGTGGCCAAGGCGCTCGGCCTGCCCTACTTCCCGATCACCGCCAACATGCTGGCCCTCGGGCCGCTCGGCGCCCTGGCCTACTTCCCGTCCAAGTTCACGATCCGGGTCCTCGAGCCGGTCACCTTCGACGTCCCGCCCGACCAGGAGCGCTACTCCCGGAGCCGGATCATGGACGCCTCCGAGGAGATCCGCGAGAGCATCCAGGAGGCGCTGTACGACATGCTCCAGAAGCGCCGCTCGGTCTGGTTCGGATGACGGCCCGCGCCGCAGGCGAGAAGACATAGTGGGGCGTCGCGTCCTCATCACCGGGCTGGGCACGTTCTGGGGCGGCCGCCTGGCGCAGGCCATCGAGAACGACCCGGACGTCGACATCGTCATCGGGCTCGACACCGAGGAGCCCAAGGTCCGCCTGGAGCGCACCGAGTACGTCCGCTCCGACGAGAACTACTCGATCCTCTCCCGCATCGTGTCGGCCACCAAGGTCGACACCATCGTCCACACCTTCCTGGTGGTCGACAGCACCCAGACCAGCGGGCGGCGGCTGCACGAGATCAACGTCATCGGCACCATGAACCTGTTCGCTGCGGCATCGGCCCCGGGCAGCACGGTGCGCAACGTGGTCGTGAAGTCCTCGGCCCTCGTGTACGGGGCGACCTCGCGGGACCCGCGGTGGTTCACCGAGTCGACGAACCGGAAGTCGACGCCCCGCACCCGCATCGAGCGCAGCCTGCTCGAGGTCGACGGCTACGTGCGCGACTTCGCCATCGACAACCCGCACGTCGAGGTCACCCTCCTCCGCTACTGCAACGTGCTCGGACCCGACCTGTCGACGCCGTTCAGCAAGGCCCTGCGCCTTCCGGCGGTCCCGTCGGTCTTCGGCTTCGACCCCCAGTTCCAGCTGGTCCACGAGGACGACGTGGTCCGGTCGCTGCTGTTCGCCATCGGCGACGGCCGGTCGGGGATCTACAACGTGGCCGGCGACGGCCTGCTGCCCTGGAGCGAGATGGCCCGCATCTGCGGCAAGGCCACCATCCCGCTGCCCTTCGTGGGCACCAACCTGGCGGCCGAGCCCCTCCGCCGCTTCGGCGTCGACATCCCGCCCGAGCTCCTCGACCTGCTCCGCTACGGCCGCGGCATCGACAACCGCCGCCTGCAGGAGGCCGGCTTCAGCTACCGGTACACCTCGGCCGGCGCCGTCCAGGCCTACATCGAGGCCGTCCGCCTCCGCGGCACCATCGGCGACCAGGACGACCAGTACCGCTACGAGGAGGACGTCGAGCAGTTCTTCCGCCACTCCCCCGCCGTCGTCCGCGACGAGTAGCGAGGCGGGCCCGTCCGGACCACGAGGTGCCTGGCACCTCGTGGTCTAGGCCGGGCCTTCGGGGCCGAGCCACTGCATCTCGAGGGCCTCGCGGCGGTCGTCCCACTCCTCGGCGGTGATGGCGTAGCGGACGTGGTCCTCCCAGACGCCGTTGATCTCGAGGTAGCGGACGGCGGTGCCCTCGTCGCGCAGGCCCAGCTTCTCGGGCACCCGTCGGCTGGCCTGGTTGCGGGGGATGATCGACACCTGGAGGCGGTGGAGCCCCAGCTCCTCGAAGGCGAACCGGGCGAGCACGACGACGGCCTCGGGCATCAGGCCCCGGCCGGCGACGGCCTCGTCGATCCAGTAGCCGACGTAGGCGTTCTGGAACGGCCCGCGCTGGACGGTGTTGAGGTTGATCTCGCCGCAGAACCGGCCCTCGTGGAAGATGCCGAAGCCGTGGCCGGTGCCGAGGGCCCGCTCGCGCTGGCGGGCGGCGCAGCGGACGCCGAAGGCGTCGCGGTCGGTGGTGGGGTCGGGGGCGCCGGCCTGGCGGCTGGGCTCCCAGACGGTCAGCCAGTCGTGGCCGCGCTCGCGCACCTCCCGCCAGCTGGCGAAGTCGGCCAGGGTGAGCGGTCGGAGCATGACGCGCCGCCCGAACAGGGCGGTCGAACGGGGCTCGACGTCGATCCCCGGACCCGGGTGGCGGCTCGGGTCCGCGCTGCGGGTGCGTTCTCGGCGCATGGCGGGCGGGCCCCCTCTCGGACGTCGGCGGGTCGACCGTAGTCGGCGCCGCCCGTCCGGGGGCCTCTCCCGCGGCGGTGCCCTCCGAGGCTGGTCAGGGTCTGCCCCTTGCCGTATTCGAGTAAACCCGATAGAAACAGTCAGGTATGCGCTCCCGCCTGATCCCCACGGTCGTCGGTGATCGACCCGATCCCGCCGCCGCCCTCGCCGACGGGACGCCCAGCGGCGCCGACCTGGCCGAGATGGCCCAGGTCCTGGCGTCGTGCCCGGCGGTGTGGGCGCCGCTGGCGGTGCACGATCCCGAGCACCGGGTCCACGTCCGCCTGACGGCCGGGGTGGGCTGGGAGGCGTACCTGATCACCTGGCCGTCGGGCCACGGCGTCGAGGTCCACGACCACGGCGACGCCAGCGGGGCGGTCGCCGTCGTCGCCGGCAGCCTGGTCGAGCTGGTCGCCCGGCGCACGGTGCGCCCCGGGGCCGAGCGTCTCGTCCGCCACCGCCTGGGCGCCGGTACGGTGCGCCGGGTGCCGACGGGGCGGATCCACGACGTGGTCAACACGGGGACCTTCCCCGCCACCAGCATCCACGTCTACGGCCCCGCCCTCGAGACCATGACCTTCTACGACGACGAGCTGCAGCCGGTGCGCACCGAGCGGGTCTTCGCCGAGCCCCCGCTGCTCGCCCTGGACGAGGTCCGGGCCCGCCTGGCCGCGGCCAGAGCCCCTGCGTGACGACGTCGGTCGACCAGCTGCTGGCCGAGGCCCGGGCCACGCTCGGACCCCGACCCGGGCCGGCCGACCTCGAACGTCTCGTGGCCGAGGGGGCACTCGTCGTCGACACCCGGCCCGAGACCGACCGGCGGGACGAGGGCGAGCTGCCCGGAGCCGTCGTCGTCGACCGCAACGTGCTCGAGTGGCGGCTGGCGCCCGACAGCGACCACCGCCTGCCCGAGGCCGGCGCCCCGGACCGGGTCGTCGTGGTGGTGTGCAACGAGGGCTACGCCTCGTCGCTGGCGGCGGTGACGCTGCGCCACCTCGGGCTGACCCGGGCCACCGACCTCGACGGCGGCTACCGCGCCTGGAAGGCCGAGCAGGCCTGAGGTCCGGCTCCTACGGATCGAGCAGTGACAGGGCCAGGCCGTCGAGGAT
>DASYLG010000374.1:0-8534 GCA_036009685.1 Iamia sp.
CGACCCGTCGGGCGGCGATTCGCTGGCGATTCGCCGCCCGACGACCGGCGAAGACCTTGGTCAGGGCGTCGGAGCCGATCTCACCCTGCACGCCGTCCGGCCCCTTCGCGCTGAGCGTGACCTTCCGCTCACGGCCGCCGACATCGCCGTTCCGGAGTCCATCACGTTCCCCAGCGCCGGCGGGCGGACGGCCCACGCCCTGCTGTACCGGCCGGCCAGTGCCACCAGCGTCGGCCCCGCCGACGAGCGCCCGCCGCTGGTCGTCATGATCCACGGTGGCCCCACCGCGGCGGCCCGGCCCATGTTCTCCCTGAGCACCCAGCTGTGGACCAGCCGGGGCTTCGCCGTGGTCGATGTCGACTACGGCGGGTCCACCGGCTACGGCCGGCCCTACCGGCGGCTGCTCGACGACGCCTGGGGCGTGGTCGACGTCGAGGACTGCATCGCCGCGGCCCGCTTCCTCGCCGAGTCGGGGGTGGTGGATGGCGATCGGGTGGTGATCCGGGGTGGCTCGGCCGGCGGGCTCACCACCCTCGCCGCCCTGTGCACCTCCGACGTCTTCGCCGCCGGCACCAGCCTCTACGGCGTCACCGACCTGGGGGCCCTGGCCCGCGACACCCACAAGTTCGAGTCCCGCTACCTCGACGGCCTGGTCGGGCCCTGGCCCGAGGCCGAGGCCACCTACGCGGCGCGCAGCCCCATGAACCTGCTCGACGGTCTCACCACGCCGGTGCTCGTGCTCCAGGGGGCCGACGACATGGTCGTGCCGCCCAGCCAGGCCGAGGCGGTCGTCGCCGCGGTGGCGGCCAAGGGACTGCCCCACGCCTACCTGCTGTTCGCCGGCGAGGGCCACGGCTTCCGCCAGGGCTCGACGATCGTCCGGGCCCTCCAGGCCGAGCTGGCCTTCTACGGCCAGGTCCTCGGCTTCACCCCCGCCGACGACCTCCCACCCCTCCCGGCCACGGCCGCCGTCTGACCCGGTCAGAGGCGGCGCGAGCGGCCGGGCGAGGCCAGGTGGGTGGGGACGCGGGCTTCGGTGACCATGGGGCGGGTCCGGCCGGGGATCCGCCGCACGAGGTCGCGGTGCAGGCGGCCGGCCGTGTTCGACCCCACCAGGGGGAACCACCACGCCCCCTCGTGGAGGTGGAGGGACGGGTCGTGCGGCGCCGTGCCGTCCGCCAGCTCGAGGCGCAGGTACGAGGGTGCCGCCTCCCTCCGGTAGCCGGGCAGGGTGCTGTGGACGATCCCGGCCGCGGCGACGGCGGCCCACGGGATCGACCAGCGCTCGGTCTCTCCCTGGGTGAAGGCGAGCCGGTCGGGCCCGACCCGGAGCGCCAGGTCCCGGGGCGCCCGCCGGATCCAGAGGGCGAAGAGCACAGCCGCCACCAGCGCGACCACCAGCCCGATGGCGATCGCCACCGGGACCGGCTGGTCGAGGCCCGGCTTGGGGGCGTCGTCGTCCTGCACGGCGACGAGGACGACGAGCAGGCCGATGCCGAGCGACGGGCCGATCGTCACCTGCCACGGGTGGTCTCCGTGGGCGGGGAGCCGGTACACGGTGGTCGCCGCCCGTCGGTCCTCGACCGGTCCCTCCGCCACCCGGGCAGGCTACGGCGCGGCGATGAGCGGCGTTCAGGGTTCCACGTTGGAGGGGGGTGGTCGACCGGGCCAGACTCGGCCGATGGCCCGAGTGCTCGTCACCGAGAAGATCGCCGACGGCGGGCTCGATGCCCTGCGTGCCGCCGGCCACGACGTCGACGTCCGGACGGGGCTCTCCCCCGAGGAGCTGCTCGAGGTGATCCCGGGCGCCCACGCCCTCATCATCCGGTCCTCGACCACGGTCACGGCCGAGGTGCTCGAGGCCGGCACCGACCTGGTGGTCGTCGGCCGGGCCGGCATCGGCCTCGACAACGTCGACACCGAGGCCGCCACCCGCCGGGGCGTCATGGTCGTCAACGCCCCGCAGTCGAACATCCTCTCCACCGCCGAGCACACCATGGGCATGCTCCTGGCCGTCGCCCGCAGCGTCCCGCAGGCCCACGGTGCCCTCATGGCCGGCCGATGGGAGCGGTCGAAGTGGGTCGGGGTCGAGCTGGCCGACAAGACCCTCGGCGTGATCGGCCTGGGCCGCATCGGCAAGCTGGTCGCCCAGCGGGCCAGCGCCTTCGGCATGAAGATCATCGCCCACGACCCGTTCGTGAACCCCGAGGCGGCCCGCAAGATCAACATCGAGCTGGTCGACCTGGACACGCTGGCCGCCACCGCCGACTTCGTCA
This sequence comes from Iamia sp., assembly GCA_036009685.1. Lineage (GTDB taxonomy): Bacteria > Actinomycetota > Acidimicrobiia > Acidimicrobiales > Iamiaceae > Iamia. The sequence goes on from DASYLG010000374.1 coordinate 2,277, forward strand.
CCCTCCACGTGGTGAAGACGCCCGAGACCATCGGCATGATCGGCGAGGCCTTCTTCGCCCAGGCCAAGCCCGGCATCCGGATCGTCAACGTCAGCCGCGGCGGGGTCATCGACGAGGAGGCCCTGGCCACGGCCCTGGCCGACGGGCGCTGTGGCGGGGCCGCCCTCGACGTCTTCGCCTCCGAGCCGACCACCGAGTCGCCCCTGTTCGCCCAGCCCGGCTTCGTCGGCACCCCCCACCTCGGCGCCAGCACGGCCGAGGCCCAGGACAAGGCGGGCGACACCATCGCCGACCAGGTCCGTCTGGCGCTGGCCGGCGAGTTCGTGCCCTTCGCCGTGAACATCGCCGCCGCCGAGGCGTCCGAGACGGTGCGCCCCTTCCTCGGCGTGGCCGAGCAGCTGGGCGGCATCTTCGCCGGCCTCCACGAGGGGCTGCCGGCCGCCATCGAGGTCGAGTACGCCGGCGAGCTGGCCGGCTACGACACCCGGATCCTCACCCTGTCGGTCCTGAAGGGCGCCTTCTCCGGCAGCACCGAGGAGCCCGTCAGCTACGTCAACGCCCCCCAGGTCGCGGCCGAGCGGGGCATCGAGGTCCGCGACACCACCACGGTGACGTCGCGGGACTTCGTCAACCTGATCACCATCTCCGGCGGCGGCCACACCGTGTCGGGCACCCTCGTCGGGCTGCGGTCCGACCCCCGCCTCGTCCACGTCGACGGCCACACCGTCGACGTCCCGCCCTCGCCCCACATGGTCGTCGTCCGCAACGACGACCGCCCCGGCGTGATCGGGCGGGTGGGCACGGTGCTGGGCGACGCCGGCGTGAACATCGCCGACATGGACGTGGGCCGCTCCGAGGAGGCGGCCTCGGCCCTGATGGTGATCGCCACCGGCCAGGCCGTGCCCGACGACGTGGCCACCGCCCTGCGCGCCGCCGAGGGCGTCTTGTCCGTGGCGGTCGTCGACCGGAGCTGAGGATGATCCTCGTGACCCGGGTCCTCGGGGCCGTCGCCGCCCTGGCCGGGATGGTGGCCTTCACCTGTCACTTCGCGGTGCCGGTGGACCTGGACCGCGGGTCGATCCCGCTCTCCGAGGCCACGGCCACCGACCGGAACGCCGGGATCGCCGTCCACCTCCTGCTGCTGGCCGCCCTCGGCCTCACCGCCGCGGCGCGACCCGCCGTCGGCGCCCGGGTCCTGGCCCTCGGCGGCCTGGGGCTGCCGTGGCTGGCGGGCGTCGTCGGCCAGCTGTGGGCCGCCGGCGTGCCCGGCGCCGTGCGGGTGTTCGCCGGCGCCGTCCTGCTGGGCCTGGTGGTCGTCGGGGTCGCCGCCGTCGTGGCGGTGCGCGAGGTGCGGTGGTCAGCGGGCGGCGTCCTCCTCGGCGACGGGGTGGCCGTCCTCGTGGCCGCCGCCGTCCTGTGGGGCCTGCTCGGGGTGAACTGGTACCGCGTCCGCGAGCTCAGGGTCGACGCCCTCATCGACGGCCGCTACGGGTCGCAGCTCGATGCGTCGACGGCCGGAGGCCGGGCGACCTGGGCCGCCGCCGCCCTCGCCGTGCTGGCGCTGGCCGTCGCCGTGTCGGGTGGGGGCTGGGGACGACGGGTGGCGGGCTGGGTCGTCGGCGGGCTGTGCGCCTTCGAGATCATCCGGCGGGTCTTCCTCAGCGGTGATCGCCTGATCTCACCGGCCGAGCAGGGCTTCGACCTCAGCGGCGAGCCCGTCCTGGCGCTCCTGGTGCTGCCCCTCGTGGGCATCGGTCCCGGCGCCTGGTTCCTCACCACCCCCGGCGAGGCCCCGGTCGCCGACGAGGTCGCCGAGCCGTCGCTCGAGGTGACCGGCTAGCGCTTGGCGGCGCGGAACCCGTCGGCCTCGGCGGCGGCCTCGTCGGCGTAGCAGCGGTCGGGCCGGGTCCGGGCGTAGGACAGGCCACCGGGGTGGTGGTAGATCCCGCTGGTCTCCTTGGCCTTGATCGGGAACCCGTCGGGGCAGGCTCCGTCCACCGGCGCCACCCAGATCGGCGCCGGTTCGGCGGTGCGGACCGGCATGGTGCCTGCCGCGAGCGGGGCCGGGCCGGGCCGTCCCTCCCGAGCCAGGGCCCGGACCAGGGCCACCACCAACCCGGCCAGCACCCCGAGGACGAAGGCAGAGCGGAGGGGCCGGCGCATGGGCGCCGATGCTACGGCCCCGTCCGCGCTCGCCCCGCCGAGGCGGCGGGCTGGGCCCGCTCGGCCCGGACGGTGAGGATGCCGGCCACTACGGCGGCGACCACGCCCACCACCTCGATCGCCTGACCGAGGGCCACCAGCGCGCCGTCCTCGCCGGTCAGGTTGTCGATGCCGGTGGGGCTGGCGAGGAAGCCCACGATCACGAACAGGGCGACGCACGCGCCCACCCCGGCGGACCACGGGTGCCGGACCAGCCCGACGAGCAGGGCGGCGGCGACGAGGATGACGATGCCGGGCGGGACGGCGACGGGGAACGAGACGCCGGCCGCCCAGAGGACGGCGATGCCCGCCGCCCCGGCACCGAGCCCGACGATGGTGGTGGTGCGCTCAGTGGTGAGGGCGGTCATGGTGCTCCTGGAGGTCGGTCGTTCCGTTCCGTTCGTCCAGATAATCGTTCTATTGGTGAATCATTGTCAAGGTGGCAGAGTTGCGGGTGTGGATGCACCAGGCCGCCCGACGGGGATCGCCCTCGCCCTCTCGCGGCTGGGCGCCCACGCCAGCCGGCGCATGGCGGAGCGCCTGGCGGAGGTGGGGCTGGCGCCCGCCCACCTGGGGGTGCTGCGGATCGTCGGCCGATCGCCGGGGACGAGCCAGCAGGCAGTCGCCGTGGGGCTCGGCGTGGCGCCGAGCCGGGTGGTGGCCCTCGTCGACGAGCTCGAGGCCGAGGGTCTCGTCGAGCGGCGCCGGAGCACGACGGACCGCCGGCTGCAAGAGCTCCACGTGCCCGCCGCCGCCGGCCCGCGGATGGCGCGCGTCCGGGCGATCGTGCGCGACCACGACGCCGATCTGACGGCCGGCCTCTCCGAGGACGAGCGGGCCCAGCTCACCGTCCTGCTGGGCCGGGTGGCCGAGCAGCAGGGCCTGGAGCCCGAGGCCCACCCCTAGACGGTGGTGGGGAACCAGGTGGGGCGGGTCGACTCGTAGGTGTCGATGCTCTCGCCCTCCTTCAGGGTGAGGCCGATGTCGTCGAGGCCCTCGAGGAAGCGGTGGCGGATCGACTCGTCGAGCGGGAAGTCGCAGGTGAGCCCGATGGCCGGGGCCTCGAGCGTGCGCCGCTCGACGTCGATGGTGATCTCCAGCGTCGGGTCGGCCTCGATGGCCCGCAGCAGCCGCTCGCCGACCTCGGGCGGGACGACGACCGGGACGAGGCCGTTCTTGGTCGAGTTGTTGCGGAAGATGTCGCCGAAGCGGGGGGAGACGACGGCCTGGAACCCGTACTGCTGGATGGCCCACACGGCGTGCTCGCGGGACGAGCCGGTGCCGAAGTTGGGGCCGGCCACGAGGATGGTGGCGCCGGCGTACTGCTCCTGGTTGAGCACGAAGCTGCGGTCGTCGCGCCACTCCGAGAACAGGCCCTTCTCGAAGCCGGTGCGGGAGACCTGCTTGAGCCAGTCGGACGGGATGATCTGGTCGGTGTCGACGTCGCTGCGGTCGAGGGGGACGGCGGTGCCGGAGACGATGTGGACGGCGTCCATGGGTCAGGCTCCCTTCGGGGCGGAGCTGCCCGCGAGGGCGGGCAGGTCGTCGGGCGTGGCGAAGTGGCCGGCGATGGCGGTGGCGGCGGCGACGGCGGGGGAGACGAGGTGGGTGCGCCCGCCCCGGCCCTGGCGCCCCTCGAAGTTGCGGTTGCTGGTCGAGGCGCAGCGCTCGCCGGGGGCCAGCTTGTCGGGGTTCATGGCCAGGCACATCGAACAGCCCGGGTCGCGCCAGTCGAAGCCGGCCTCGACCAGGATCTTGTCGAGCCCCTCGGCCTCGGCCTGGGCCTTGACCCGCCACGAGCCGGGGACGACGAGCGTCCGCAGCCCGGAGGCGACGCGGCGGCCTTCGGCCACGGCGGCGACGGCCCGGAGGTCCTCGATGCGGCCGTTGGTACAGGAGCCGATGAAGACGGTGTCGACGCCGACCTCCTTCATCGGCGTGCCGGCGGTGAGGCCCATGTACTCGAGCGCCCGCTCGGCCGCGCCCCGCTCGGCCGGGTCGGCCAGGTCGCCGGGGACCGGCACCGAGGCGGTGATGGGGGCGACCTGGCCCGGGTTGGTGCCCCAGGTGACGTGGGGGGCGATCTCGGCCCCGTCGAGGACGACCTCCTGGTCGAAGGTGGCCCCCTCGTCGGTGGCGAGGGTGCGCCAGTAGGCGACGGCCTCGTCCCAGGCGGCACCCGACGGCGCATGGTCCCGCCCCGACAGGTAGGCGAAGGTGGTCTCGTCGGGGGCGATGAGTCCGGCCTTGGCGCCGGCCTCGATCGACATGTTGCAGACGGTCATCCGCCCCTCCATCGAGAGGTCCCGGATCACCGACCCGCGGTACTCGGCGATGTGGCCGATGCCGCCGCCGGTGCCGATGCGCCCGAGGATGGCCAGGATCACGTCCTTGGCCGTGCTGCCGTGGGGCAACACCCCGTCGACGGTGACGGCGAGCGTCTTGGCCGGGGCCTGCGGGAGGGTCTGGGTGGCGAGGACGTGCTCGACCTCGCTGGTGCCGATGCCGAAGGCCAGGGCCCCGAAGGCGCCGTGGGTCGAGGTGTGGCTGTCGCCGCAGACGATGGTCATCCCCGGCAGGGTCAGGCCCTGCTCCGGCCCGATGATGTGGACGATGCCCTGGCCGGGCGTGCCCATCGGGTGGATGGTGATGCCGAACTCGGCGGCGTTGCGGCGCAGGGTCTCGACCTGGGTGCGACTGACCGGGTCCGCGATCTCCAGGTGGGTGTCGCTGGTGGGGACGTTGTGGTCCTCGGTGGCGACGGTGAGATCGGGGCGGCGGACGGTGCGGCCGCTGAGCCGGATCCCGTCGAAGGCCTGGGGGCTGGTGACCTCGTGGACGAGGTGGAGGTCGACGTAGAGCAGGTCGGGCTCGCCGTCGCGACGGGCGACCACGTGGGCGTCCCACACCTTCTCGCTCAGTGTCCTCGGCTGGGCCATGGTGGATCCTCGGCTTGACTTGTTCCAGTATGTGAGACGATCATCTCGTCTCGTGGAACAGAGCGTACGCAGCGTCGGGGTCCTCGACAAGTCCGTCGCCCTGCTGCGCGCCCTGGCCGACGGGCCCACCCCGCTGGCCGGGCTGGTCGCCGCCACCGGCATCCCCAAGCCGACCGCCCACCGCCTGGCCACGGCCCTGGTGGCGCACGGGCTGGTGCGCCGCACCGACGACGGGGGCTTCGCCCTGGGCGCCGAGCTGGTGGGGCTCGGGCGGGCCGCCGCCGAGGGCTGGCCGTGGGGCGACGCCGCCGGCCCGGCCCTGGCCGCCCTGGTCGAGGCGACGGGGGAGAGCGCCCAGCTCTACGTGCGCGAGGGCGACGCCCGGCGCTGCCTGCTGTCGCGGGAGTCGACCCACGAGCTCCGCACGATCGTGGCCGAGGGCGTCCGCCTGCCGCTCAGCCAGGGCTCGGCGGGCCGCATCCTCGCCGGCGCGGCGGCGGCGTGGGTCGAGTCGGTCGAGGAGCGGGCGCCCGGCGTGGCCTCGGTGAGCGCCCCGGTCCGCGACGCTTCGGGTGCGGTGGTCGCGGCGGTGGGCATCAGCGGCCCGGTCGACCGTCTCGGCCCGTCCCCCGGTGATCGCCACGGCGCCGCCGTCGTCGCTGCCGCCCGCAAGATCGAGTCGGCCCTGTAGGCGTCGGAACCGGCGTTCTGTCCGTCCCCGTGCACCGCAGAGGGGCACGGGGACGGACAGGACGAGGGGTCAGGAGCCGCCGATGAGCTTGAAGACGGCGCCGGTGGGGTCGGTGAGGGTGGCCAGCCGGCCGTAGGGGGTGTCCTCGGCCGGCACGACCACGCTGGCGCCCAGCTCGGTGGCCCGGGCGATGGCGGCGTCGGCGTCGGCCACGGAGAAGTAGACCGACCAGTGGTCGGGCACGCCCTCGGGCAGGAAGCCGGAGGCGTCCATGACGCCAGCGGCGGCCTTCTCGTCCTTCTCCAGCGTGGTGTAGCGGAACTCGTCGGTGTCGCCGACCGAGTAGGCGTTCCAGCCGAAGACCTTCTCGTAGAAGGCGACCGAGGCGGCGTGGTCCCGCGTGAACAGCTCGAACCAGCCGGGGGC
>DASYLG010000375.1:0-1869 GCA_036009685.1 Iamia sp.
CTCGAGGAGACGAAGCCGTACTGCGGGTCGGCCACGACGAAGACGGTCTCGACCCCGGTCAGGTGTGCGTTCATCTGCGCCATCTGCAGCTCGTAGTCGAAGTCGGACACGGCGCGGAGGCCCTTGATGATGAAGTCGGCACCGGCGTCCTGGGCCACCTCGACCACCAGCTTGGAGAAGCCGACGATCCGCACGTTGGGCAGGTGGCTGGTCGACTCCTCGAGCATCTTCACCCGCTCGTCGACGTCGAACATGGGCTCGCCCTTCTGCGGGTTGCGCAGGGCGGCCACGACCACGTCGTCGAACAGGCCGGCCGCCACGTCGATGATCTCGATGTGGCCGTTGTGGACCGGGTCGAACGAGCCGGGGTACAGCACGGTGGTCATTGCGGCGTGCCGTCCTCGGGGTGGGGGGCCGGGCTCCGGCTGAGGCTGAGCATCTGCACCACCGTACCGCCGTAGCGCTTCTCCCTCCCCACTTCCCAGATGGCGTCGTCGGGGCGGACGACCGGTCGGTCGGACTCGGCCACGACCACCCCGTCGGCGTCGAGCCGGGTCGCCACCAGGGCCAGGAGCCGCTCCCAGTCGGCGTCGGCGTGGGGCGGGTCGAGCAGCACCAGGTCGAAGGTCTCCGAGGTGCGGGCCAGGTGGTCGTGGACGTCGCCGCCGATGACCCGGGCCCGCTCGTCGAGCCCGGTGGAGGCCAGGTTGGCCTCGACCACCACCCGGGCGGCCCGCTCGGCCTCGACGAAGGTGCAGGCCTCCGCCCCCCGCGAGAGGGCCTCGATGCCGAGGGCGCCGCTGCCGGCGAAGGCGTCGAGGGTCCGCGCCCCGTCGACGGCCCCCAGGCTCCCGAGGGCGTTGAACACCGCTTCCCGCACCCGGTCGGGGGTCGGCCGGGTGCCGGAACCGGCCGGGGCGGTGAGCCTCCGTCCTCCGGCAGTACCCGCCACGACGCGCATAACGTCCACCATCGCACGTCAGCACGCCGTGCCGGTGTCTCCAGGGAGGGCGATGTCGGGCAAACCGCAGGAGCGAGGGCGGCGAACCCCCACCGTGCGCATCGCCATCGTCGGCGGGGGCGTGACCGGCCTCGTGGCCGCTCACCACCTGCACCGCCACCACCAGATCCGGCTCTTCGAGGCCGCCGACCGCCTCGGCGGCCACGCCCACACGGTCGACGTCGAGGTCGACGGGCGGGTCTTCCCGGTCGACACCGGGTTCATCGTCTGCAACGACCGGACCTACCCCCGCCTTACCGCCCTCTTCGAGCGTCTCGGCGTCGAGACCGTGCCGGCCGAGATGAGCCTGGCCGTCGCCGACGAGCGCACCGGCGTCGAGTGGGGCACGGCGCTCGGGCGGATGCGGGCCCGGTCGACCCACGGCACCCGCCGGGTCAGCCCGATCGACCAGGCCGCCCACGCCCGCGTCCTGGCCGCCATCCCCCGCTGGCACCGGGCCGGCACCCGACTCCTGGCCGAGCTCGACCGGGGCGAGGCCGACGGCGACGAGACCCTCCGCTCCTTCCTCGCCCGGCACCGCCTCCCCCGCACCTTCGGCGAGGCCTACGTCGTCCCGCTCACCGCCGCGGTGTGGTCGGCCGACCCCACCACGGTCCTGGACTTCCCGGCCGCGACCATCTCCCGCTTCCTCCGCAACCACGGGATGCTGTCGCTGGGCGAGCGGCCGCAGTGGCGCACCGTCGTGGGCGGGTCCCGCTCCTACGTCGAGGCCATCAGCGCCCCCTACGCCACCGACGTCCGCCTCAAGTCCCCCGTCACCGAGGTCCGTCGTCGGCCCGAGGGCGGGGTCGACATCCGGGTGGCCGGGGGCGAGCCCGAGCGCTTCGACGCCGTGGTGCTCGCCACCC
>DASYLG010000376.1:0-4275 GCA_036009685.1 Iamia sp.
GAAGAGCCCCAGCCCGACGCCCCCTACGGCATCAAGGGCGTGGGCGAGATCGGCCTGGTGCCGACGGCCGGGGCGGTGGCCGCCGCCCTCCACGCCCGCGACGGCGAGTGGCGCAACGCCCTGCCCATGCGGCGCCGCTGATGGCCCACGCCACGAGCGCCACCGCCGTCACCGCCGGGCTGGTCTGCGCGCACCACCACCTCTACTCCGCCCTCGCCCGCGGCATGCCGGCCCCACCCCGCCCGCCGACGACCTTCCTCGAGGTGCTCGAGCTGGTCTGGTGGCGGCTCGACCGGGCCCTCGACCTCGACACCATCCGGGCCTCGGCCCGGCTCGGCGCCCTCGAGGCGCTGGAGTGCGGGACGACGGCGATCATCGACCACCACTCCAGCCCCTCGGCCATCGAGGGCAGCCTCGACGTCATCGCCGAGGCCTGTGCCGAGGTCGGCGTCCGCGTGGTGTGCTGCTACGAGGTCACCGATCGCAACGGCCTCGACGGGGCCAAGGCCGGGCTGGCCGAGAACGAGCGCTTCATCCGAGCCGGGGGGCGGGGTCTGGTCGGCGCCCACGCTGCCTTCACGCTGTCCGACGAGACGCTCGACGCCGTCTGCGGGCTGGCCGCCGATCTCGGCGTCGGGGTCCACATCCACGTGGCCGAGGGACCCGACGACGTCGCCGCGGGGGAGCGGCTGGCCGATCGGGCCCGGGACGACTGGCTCCTCGCCCACGCCGTCCACCTCGACCGCCGCCTGCCGGGCACGATCCTCCACAACCCCCGCTCGAACCAGAACAACAGCGTCGGCTACGGCCGCCCGGCGCGATGGGCGGCCGAGGGCCAGCGGGTCGCCCTGGGCACCGACGGCATCGGCGCCGACATGCTCGACGAGGCCCGCCTCGCCTTCGTCGCCCTGCGGGCCGACGACCTGACGGCCCGCCCCGACGACGTCTGGGCCTGGCTGGAGGCCGGCTACGACCTGGTCCCCGAGGCGGCCGGTGACCGGGTGACCTGGTCCCATGCCCCCATGGACCCGTGGCACCTGGCCTACACACCGGGCGTCCGACCGGTCGAGGTCGTGGTGGACGGCGAGGTCGCGCTCGCCGAGCACGGCGCCACCCGGGTCGACGCCGCCGAGGTCCGGGCCCACGCCCGCGAGGCCGCCACCCGCCTCCACGCCGTCCTGGCCGACATGCCGTGATCGGCCCGCCGGGTCCTCCGAACCGACTGGCGACGCACCGGCGGAGCCGAGCCGCCAAGCCGGGCGACCCGGCAAGCAACGCGTCCCGGTTCCGAGGCGCAGCCGAGGAAGGATTGCGATGAAGCCGGATGTCACCACCACCCGTACGGCCCTGTACCTGCAGGACGCCCACCCGATCCGGGACGGGATGCGGTACGCCCGGTACGCCGAGGAGGCCGGGTTCGAGGCCGTGTGGCAGGCCGAGAGCCGGCTGGTGCGCGAGGCCACGGTGCCGTTGGCCGCCTTCGGGGCGGTGACCGAGCGGATCAAGCTGGGCTCGGGCGTGTCGGCCCTCTGGACCCGCAACCCCGCCCTCCTCGCCTCGACGTTCTCCACGCTCGACGACCTCGCCCCCGGTCGGGCCATCCTCGGCCTGGGGGCGTGGTGGGAACCGCTGGCCAGCAAGGTCGGTGTCGACCGACGCCGTCCCTTGCTGGCCATGCGGGAGATCGTCACCGTCTGCCGGGCCCTGCTGAACATGGAGACCGTCACCTTCGACGGCGAGTTCGTCCACCTCGACGGGGTCGAGCTCGACTACGTCCACACCGAGCGGGTGCCCAAGGACCTGCCCATCGTGATCGGGGCCACGGGCATGAAGATGATGGAGCTGGCCGGCGAGATCGGCGACGGCGTCCTGCTCAACTACCTGGTGTCGCCGGCCTACAACGCCACGGCCATGGAGCACCTGGCCATCGGGGCGGCCAGGGCGGGCAGGACCGTCGACGACGTCGACCGGCCCCAGCTGGTCGTGTGCTCGATGGACGAGGACCGGGGCGCCGCCCTCGATGCCGCCCGGCTGCTGGTCACGCAGTACCTGGGCCAGCAGCCGCACATCATGGCGGCGTCTGGCGTCCCCCAGGCGCTGCTCGACGAGATCGGCGCGGTGCTGACCTGGCCGGCGAGCCACGACCAGGTCGTGGCGGCGTCGAAGCTGGTGCCCGACGACGTCGTCCAGATGATCACCGCCTCGGGCACCCCCGACGAGTGCCGGGCCAAGGTGGCGGAGTACGTCGCCGCCGGGTGCACCTGCCCGGTGCTCTACCCGCTGGGGGCCGACGTCGAGGCCATGATCGACGCCTTCGCCGGCTGACGGGGCCGCGATGGCGTCGGCGATCAACAGATTGTCAACGCTGTGTGAATGGGCGCCCGCGGTCGTTGATCGGCGCCCGGCGGTGGGGGACAGTCGGGTGATGGCCGGTCTGATCCCCACGAGAACGGACGATCCGGCGGTGGCGGCCGACCTGCTCGACCGCGACGGCACCGCCGTCCTCACCGGCCGGGGGACCGACGCGGTGGCGGCCGCCGCCCTCGCCGGTGACGTGCTGGGCCCGCTCCTGGCCCGCCCCGACGCCAGCGCCGTGCGCGAGGGCGGGGAGGGCGACACGAGCCTGATCGCCCCGGGCGAGACCATGCCGGTGCACGTCGACGGCTTCGCCTACGGCGACCGCCACCCCGACGGGCTGTTCCTCCTGTGCGCCGAGCAGGGCGCCACCGGCGGGGCATCGATGGTGGTCGACGGCCACCGCCTGCTGGCGACCGTCGCCGAGGACGACCCCGAGCTGTTCGCCTTCGTCCACGACGAGCCCGTCGACCTCACCGAGCCCCGCATGCACCCGACGATCAGCCCCATCGTGCTCACGCTGCCGTCGGGCCGGAGGGCGCTCCGCCGCTCGCCCTACATGGCGCCCGCTCCCCGTGCCGCCGACCCCGAGCGCGATCGGGTGCTCATCGAGCGCTGGAAGGGGTGGGTCCAGCACGCCGGCGAGGCTGCCCCCCGGTTCTCGCTCCGCCCGGGCGAGGCGCTGTGCCTCGACAACTACCGCATGTTCCACGGCCGCGGGTCGTTCACCGGCGAGCGGATGCTGTGGCGGATCTGGGCCTGGACGCCCCGCAGCAACGGCGTGCCCGCCGGCCCGCTCCACTCCGACAGCCGCTACGCCGCGACCTCGTGACCGTGACGACGGAGACCTCGGACCTGGGCCGCCTGTTCGAGCTGTTCTGGCACCCGGTCGCCACGATCGACGAGCTGCGGGCCGCCGCTCCCCAGCCCCTGGCGGTGACCCTGCTCGGGCGCCGGCTGGCCGTGGCCGACCTCGGCGCCGCCGGCCTGGCCGCGGTGGCCGACCGCTGTCTCCACCGCTCGGCCCGGCTGTCGGTCGGCTGGGTCGACGAGGGCACGATCCGCTGCGGCTACCACGGCTGGCGCTGGGCGGCCGACGGCCAGTGCGTGGAGATCCCCTCGCTGCCCGACGGGCCCATCCCGCCCAAGGCCTGCCTGCCGGCCTACGACGTCGAGCTGGCCCACGGGCTGGTGTGGGTCCGCCTGGACGGGTCGGCCCGGACGCGCATCCCGGCCTGCCCGGCCTGGGACGACGCCGTCATGAAGGTCGTGCCCGGCCCGCCCTACACCTGGCCGGTCGGGGCGCCCCGCCGGGTGGAGAACTTCGTCGACCTGGCCCACTTCGCCTGGGTCCACGACGGCAGCCTGGGCCGCCGTGACCAGCCCGTCCCGCCCATCCCGTCGATCCGGCGCGAGACGGGCGAGATGCGGTTCGACTACGACCCGCCCGAGATGCAGGCCGACGACGTCGCCCTGTACGGCTCCTCGGCCTACCGGGTGCCGATGCCGCTCACCGTCGACATCGGCTTCGCCCTCGAGGGCGGGGTGCGCCGCCACCTCTGGATGACGGCGTCGCCGATCGACGACGCCACCACCCGCACGTTCTGGGTCGTCGCCCGCTCCGACCGCCACGAAGAGGACGACACGCCCCACCTGGCCTTCCAGGACCTGGTGCTGGCCGAGGACGAGCCCCTCGTGACCAACCAGGACCCGCCCGAGCTGCACCTCGACCCGTCGTTCGAGCTGTCCGTCCGGACCGACCGGGTGTCGCTCGAGTACCGGCGCTGGCTGCGCGAGCTGGTCGCCGCCCTCGACGCCGGCGGGCCGGCGGCCGTGGCCGAGGCCCTGGCCGCAGAGAGGATCCCCTCATGGACATGACCGAGTACCTGCGCCGCGTGCCCAAGGTCGAGCTGCACTGCC
>DASYLG010000377.1:0-7894 GCA_036009685.1 Iamia sp.
TGCGGGCCAACCTCGAGCTGTTCGCGGGGCTGGCCGGCCTGTCGGGGCGGGACGCGGACGAGCGTCTCGAGGAGGTGGCCGACCTGCTGGAGCTGACGGACCTGATGGACCGTCCGGCCCGCCACCTCTCGGGCGGCGAGCGCCGGCGTCTCCACACCGCCATGGCCATGGTCCACCGGCCGCCGCTGCTGATGCTCGACGAGCCGACCACCGGCGTCGACATCGCCACCCGGTCCCGGCTCCTCGCCGCCATCTCCCGGCTGGCCCGTGACGAGGGCTGCGCCGTCCTCTACTCGACCCACTACCTGCCCGAGGTCGAGGAGCTGGGGGCCACGGTCGCCATCCTCGACGGCGGGCGCATCCGGGCCCGCGGCAGCCTGGCGTCCCTGATCGCCCGGCACAGCCTGGGCGTGGTCGAGCTGACCTTCGACGGCCCCGCCCCCGCCCTCGTCGCCCCCGACGGCATCCGCGTCGAGGTCGACGGCTCGGTGGCCCGGGCCGAGACCGACGCCCACCCCGGCCCGCTGGCCGCCCGGCTCGTCGGAGGCCTCGGTGCCGACGCCGAGCGGCTGGTGAGCGTGGATCTGACCCCGCCCAGCCTGGAGACGGTGTTCCTCGCCGTCACCGGCCGCGCCTACGCCTCCGACGTCCCCGAGACCGGCGACGAGGCCGGCCCGCGGGCCGACGACCCCGTCCAGGAGGCATCGTGAGCGCGTCCCTGAGCGACCGGCCCGGGGCGAGGCGCATCGCCGCCATCGCCCGGCACGACCTGAGGATCCTGCGGGGCGACCCGGCCTTCCTCGTCATCTTCACCGTGATGCCGCTGGCGTTCATGGCCTTCAGCGCCCGGTCGGCGGGGGCGGCGCTCGAGATCTACCTGCCGAGGTCCGACGTCGAGGGCGCCGCCTTCATCGTCCCCGGCGCGGCCGTGCTGTTCAGCGGCTTCCTCGTCGGCAACGTCGGCTTCGGGGTGTTCCGCGAGCACGGGTGGGGCACCTGGGAGCGGCTCCGCGCCTCGCCCCTGTCCACCATCGAGCTGATCCTGGGCAAGAGCGTGGTGCCGATCCTCTGCCTCGCCATCCAGCTGACCTCGCTCCTCGGCGGCGGCGCCCTCCTGTTCGGGCTGGAGATGAGGGGCTCGTGGATGGCCTTCGTCACCGTGGCCGTGGCGCTGGGCCTGATGGAGCTGTCCCTCGGGTTCATGCTCCTGGCGCTGTGCCGCTCGGTCATCCAGCTCAACGCCCTGTCCAACGCCGGCGCCATGCTGATCGGGGGCATCGGCGGCGCCGTCTCGCCGGTGGAGACGCTGCCGGGGTGGGCGCAGGCGGTCGCCCCCGCCACCCCGGCCTACTGGGCCATGCGGGGGTTCCGGTCGGTCACCATCGAGGGCGGCGGCTTCTCCGAGGTCGCCCTGCCGATGGCCGTGCTCGCCGGGTTCACCGCCGTCTTCGCCGTGGTCGCCCTCCTGCGCTTCGAGGTCGAGGACTCCAAGGTCGCCTGGGCCTGACAGGGTTGGGCGGGTGGCCCGGCCGTCCCTGCTGTACCTGACCGATCCCGAGTACCCGGCGCGGGGACGGCGCTACGGCGACGAGGACCAGTGGCTGTCGGCCCGGCTGCGGGACCGCTTCACCGTCGCCCTGGCCCACCCGGTCGACGCCGTCGCCCGGATGGACGGCTTCGACGCCGTCGTGCTGCGCAACACCGGCCCGGTGGCCGGGCACCTCGCCGCCTACGACGCCTTCCGGGCCGAGGCGGCGGCCCGGGGCACCAGGGTCTTCACCGACCTGGAGGCTCGGGGCGACGCCCGCGGCAAGCAGTACCTGCTCGACCTGAGCGCCGCCGGCTGGCCGGTCATCCCGACGGTCGCCCGGGCCGAGGATCTCGACCGGCTGCCGACCGCCGACGCCTACGTCACCAAGCCGATCCGGGGTGCCGACTCGGTGGGCCTGGAGGTGGTGCCACCCGACGCCCTGGCCACGCTCGACCTCGACGGGACGACCCTCGTCCAGCCCCGTGTCGCCATCGCCTACGAGGTCTCGTTCACCTTCGTCGACCGTACCTTCCACTACGCCCTCCACGCCCCCGACCCCGACCGCCGGTGGGAGCTGGTGCCCTACGCGCCGACGGCCGCCGACCGGGAGGTGGCCCAGCGGTTCGTCGACTGGAACGGGGTGGAGCACGGCATCCAGCGGATCGACTGCTGCCGCACCGACACCGGCGAGCTCCTGCTGGTGGAGGTCGAGGATCTCAACCCCTACCTCTCCCTCGATCGCGTCCCGCCGGCCGTCCGGGACCGCTTCGTCACCGCCGTCATGGCGTCCCTGGACGATCTGCTGGCCGGCCGTCGCCACCCGCCAGGCGGCTGATCTCCAGGAGCTCGGCGAGGTCGGGGAGCGCGGGCGAGCCGGCTCGGAGGCGCTTGCTCTTCTGGACGAGGAGGACCGCCGCCGGCCGGTCGCCGATGATCGTCAGGAACGGGTCGGGGACCAGCTCGCGGATGAGGGATTCGGTCTCGGGGTCGAGGTTGGCGACCTCCACCATGACGCTCCCGATGCCCCACGAGCACACGTGGGCCACGAGATCGTCGCGTCGGCGCTCGCGCTCAACGAGGGCGGCCTGGAGCCGGCGGACGATGGCGGTCTGCTCGTCCAGCGAGACGTCGACGATCGTGAGGTGGAGGGGGACGTCGCCGGCGATGACGTGCGCCTCGGCCACCTGCGCGTCGGTCGGCTGGAGGAGCGTCAGGTCGACGGTGCCGTCCTGGCGGCCCACGCACCAGGTCACGGTGGCGCCGAGCGCACCAAACAGCTGCTCCACGACCGGTCTCGTCGCCGCGTACGGCCGCTCGCCGACGAGCACCGGCTCGGGGAGGGCCTCGACGGGCAGGCCGCACTGCTCGGCCAGGTGGACGAGGGACCGGTAGGTGCGCGGGTCGTGCCCCTCGGCGGCGTGCCGGGTCGCCTCGGCCAGCACGGCATGACGGCCCTCGTCCCGATGGCCGGCCGCCACGAGCGCGGCGGCGATGGCGTGGTGCCAGTGGGTGCGGCAGGCGGCGAGGAGCACCTCGGGATCGGTGAGGTCGCCCAGCGCGTCGATGGCGGCCATCGCCGCCAGGACGGCCCGGCGGATCCGATCCGCGAGGGCGGCCTCGTCCACGTCCGCGGTGATGGCGAAGTGCCGGTCCTCCGGGGCCAGCCCGTGGGGGAACCCCAGACCGGCCTCGGTCGGGGCGGCCCTGGGGTCGGCGACCGCGCCACCGGTGACGTGATCGAGGACGGGCAGGTAGATGCCGCCCTCCAGCCGGAGCTCGGCGAACTCGGGGCTGACGCGGGTGAAGGTGTGGAACCCGATCAGGTCGGCCCGCTCGGCATCGGCGCGACGCCAGTGCTTGCCCTTGGCCCGAGGGCGATAGCCCGCGGCCCGCAGGTCGGCCCCGACGGCATCGATGACGAGCTGACCGAAGCGCCCACCCAGGTCGTCGGTGCCCCTGGCCTTGCGCTCCTCCCTCTCGGCTGCCTTGACCGGCAGCCGGGCGGCCACCTTCTCGGCCCGCCGCACCCGCGTGGCGGCCTGCTTGGCCTCCCGGACGTGCTGGGACCAGTACGTCCGGTCCCGCGTGGAGAGGGCGTCGAAGAGACGCCGGACCTCGGGGTCGGCGGCGAGCACCGTCTCGAGCTCGGCCGGGACGGAGGTGTCGTCGACCTCGTGCAGGAGCCAGTCGACGATGGCCTGCGCCCGACGGGCCCTGGTCTCGGGCTTCTTGGCCTCGTGGATGGGCCCGATCTGGAACCAGCGATCGCCCCGGGCCAGCCGGCGCCAGCGGGCGTGCGCGTCCGGGTGGGTGGCGAAGGCCTCGGCCAGGGCGTCGGGGAGCGGCGGATCGTCGTCGACGTCCTCGTCGTGGTCCTCGCCCTCCACGGGCGGCGATGGTAGCCCTCGACGACCTTCGCCCGGACGGGGGAGGGGCGCGGGGTTCTCGGGTCGATACGGTCGCCGATCGTGGCTCGCTCCGACGACACCATGCCGCCGCGGGCCCGGCCCTGGCCCGACGAGCACGAGCCCACGGCCTTCCAGGCCGCGGTGGTCGCGGCGGTGACCGGACTGCGACCGGGCGAGCTGGCGACCTACGGCGAGGTGGCCGAGGAGGTCGGTCGGCCCGGCGCCGGCCAGGCCGTGGCCAACGTTCTGCGCTCGGCCCCCGACCTGCCCTGGTGGCGGGTCCTGCCCGGCGACGGCCGGGTCTACTGCTCCCACGCCCCGACGCAGGTCCCCCACCTCGAGGCCGAGGGCCATCGGGTCGACGAGCACCGTCGGGTCCACACCGCCGAGCGCTGAGCCCGCCGGCCCCGTCGCGCTCTGGTGGCGTCCATCGTCGTCGCTACCCTCGCCCTCGTGCCCGACGACGTGCCCGCCGCCCTCTCCGTGCGTCCGGCGACGGCCGACGAGGCGGATGAGATTGGCGTCCTGACCGAGGCGGTGTACCGCGACGGCGGCTTCCTCGATGACGACGAGGACTACGTGACGCTCCTCCTCGACGGTGCCGGCCGGGTGCGCGATGCCCTGGTGCTGGTGGCGGATCTCGACGGGAGCGTCGTGGCCTCGGTGACCCTGGCCGAGCCGGGCACGCCGTGGTCGGAGATCTCCCACCCCGACGAGCTGGAGGTGCGGATGCTGGCGGTGGCCGAGTCGGCGCGCCGGCGGGGCATCGCCGACCGGCTCATGGACGAGGCCGAGGATCACGCCCGCCGACGGGGCCTGGCCGCGGTGGTGCTGTCGACCGAGCCGATCATGGAGGCCGCCCACCGCCTCTACGAGCGCCGGGGCTACGTCCGCCAGCCCGAGCGGGACTGGGACGTCGACGGCTTCCCGCTGATCGCCTACCGCCTCGCCCTGGGGTGACGGGTCCGGCCGATGCCGCCGACCGCCACGACGGGCACCTCAGACGACGCGCTGGCCCGCCTTCCACACCTGCTCGACGCGGTCCTTGAGACCGGCGAAGGCCAGGGCGTCGCCGTCGATCACCACCAGATCGGCGTCCTTGCCCTCCTCGACGGTGCCCCGCTGGTCGTCGACGCCCAGCAGGCGGGCCGCCTCCTGCGTGGTCGACCGGAGGACCTCCGTCGGGCTCTGGCCGCCGGCCTGCATGAGCTCGAGCTCGCGGAGGTTGTCGCCGTGGGGGCCGACCCCGGCGTCGGTGCCCATGGCGATCTTGACCCCGGCCTCGACGGCCCGGCGGAACGAGGCGGCGTGCTCGTCGACCACCATCCGGGCCTTGTGGACCTGGGCCACGGTGAGACGGGCCCCGGCGTCGACCGACTCCAGCACCCAGATCGGGGCGATGAGCGTCGGGACGAGCCACGTCCCCCGGTCGAGCATGAGTTGGATCGCCTCGTCGTCGAGGTAGATGCCGTGCTCGATCGAGCGGATCCCGGCCCGCACCGCGTTCTTGATCCCGTCGCTGGCCTGGGCGTGGGCCATCACGAACTTGCCGGCGGCGGTGGCCTCTTCGACCAGGACCTCGAGCTCGGACGGCCGCAGCTGGGCCCGCTTGGGGTCGCTCAGGGGGCTGAGCACGCCGCCGCTGGTGGCCACCTTGAGGACGTCGGCGCCCTCGCGGATCAGGGTGCGGACCATCTTCCGCATCTCCTCGGGACCGTCGACCGTCGCCATCGGGTGGCCGGGGTAGCTGGGGCTGATCAGCGGGATGTGGAAGCCACAGCCGAAGTGCTCGTCACCGTGCCCGCCGGTCTGGCTGAGCATGTCGATGGCGATCTGCATCCGGGGCCCGGGGATCATCCCCTCGTCGACGGCGCGGCGGACGCCGGCGTCGGCCCCGGCCGCGTCGCGCACGCTGGTGATGCCGGCCTCGAGCGTGCGCTGGAGGCTGCGCGCCGCGACGTAGAAGCGGTACGAGAAGGGCTCCTGGATGGCGGCCATGACGTCGAGGACGTCGAAGGTGACGTGGACGTGGCAGTCGAAGAGCCCGGGGAGCAGGGTCTTCCCGTCGAGGTCGACCGACGTGTCGCCGTCACCCGTCCCGGGGGCGCCCACGTGGGCGATGCGTTCGTCGTCGATCACCACATCGGCCGGCGCCGGGTCGGCGCCCGTGCCGTCGAAGAGGAGGCCGCCGTGGAAGAGGATCCGCGCCATGCCTCCGTGTTACACCTTCAGCCGTTGAGACCGAAGGCGCACTCGTCCTGGACGGCCGTGTCGATGCGCCCGTCGGCCGCCATCGATGCCTCCACGGCCTCCCCCATCTCGTCGGCGACGTCCTCCCCGGCGATGGCCCGGTGCTGCCACGCGAGCGCCTCCGCCAGCAGGTCGAGGTCGTCGGCGAGGCCGGGGTTGGCGTCGGCGGCGTCCTCGAAGGCGGACAAGAGGTCTGGACCCAGGTCGGCGTACACCTCCTCCCGCGGCTCCCCGTGGGAGACGCGGTCCCCGATCTCGGTGTCGGCCTCGAGGATCTCCCTCAGGGACGGGCAGTCCGAGACCTCCCCCTCCTCGACCCCGGGCCGGGCAACGTCGCCGTCGTCACCGCACCCGTTGAGCAGCAGCCCGCAGGCACCGATCACGACCGCCACCCGCATCCCCCACATCGCAGGGGAGGGTAGATCAGCTCACCAGGTGGTGCGGGAGGCCTTGCAGGTCACGCAGAGGGTGGTGGTCGGCAGCGCCTCGATGCGGGGGGCACCGATGGGGCCGCCGCAGGAGGTGCACGTCTTCCAGTCGTCGGTGGCCGCCCGCCCGAGGGCGACCTCGATCTCCTCGAGGAGCTTGCGGTCCTCGGCGATCTGGGCCCGGATGCGGTCGCGCTCGACGAAGGTGCCGTCCGACTCCGACCCGCCCTCGTCGTCGCCCGAGCCCACGTCGGTGCCGACCTCGGCGAGGGCGTCGTAGTCGCTCGTGAGCTGTTCGAGACGCTCGACGGCCTCGTCACGCAGGGACTCGAGACGCTTCTGGTGGCTGGTGACGTTGAGCTTCGTGGCCATCTCTCGGTGCTGTTCCTCGCAGTGTGGGGACGGGCAACCTACCGCCGCCGGACCCCGGCGGCGCGATCGGATCCGTGAACAGCCTGTGACCACGGTCGCGGGGCGGGGACCTTGACCTCGTCCGGGCTCGAGGTCCTACGGTCGGCGCGTGCCCATCGCCGCCGTTCCCCGGTTCCACGTGGTCGGATCGTCGACCGCGACACCTCCGTCGGATCGCACCCTCTACGTGGACGGCTCGGCCGGGTCGGACCACCGGCCGGAGGCCGACCTCGAGCTGAGCCACTGGGTCCCGACCACGACCCCCGCCCGCTGGGCGGCCGACACCTCCACCGAGATCTGCCTCCGCTTCCTGGCCGACCCGCCGGCCGACGTGGCGGCCTACGACCTGGCCGTCAACAACCACGTCGACGTGGACGGCATCCTCTCGGTCTTCTGCCTCGTCCGGCCCGACGTGGCGCTGGCCCACCGCGACGTCGTGGTCGGCGCCGCCGAGGTGGGCGATCTGGCCGCGTGGGCCGACTGGCCGTCGTTCCGGCTGGCCCAGGAGCTGACCCTGCACATGGGCGGGTTCGGTGCCCCCGGCCGGGACCCGCTCGACACCTACGCCGCCGCCTTCGACCTCATCCCGTCGATCCTGGCCGACGCCCACCCCGCCCCTGCGTCGGTGGTCGCCGGCTGGGAGACGTTGGCGGCCCAGGCCGACGCGTTCGACGGCGACGGCCCGGTGCGGGTGACGGAGCACGGAGCCCGGCTCGTCGCCTACGAGCTGCCGGACCTGGACGACCGCGCCCGCCAGTCGGCTCTGCTGGTGCCGCCGTTCAACACCGTCATCGACGACTCGGCCGGGCTGTGGCCCCACGCGCGGAACCGCCGCCACGGCCAGGCGGTCCACCTGGTCTCGCTGC
>DASYLG010000378.1:0-7571 GCA_036009685.1 Iamia sp.
ATGTCGTACCGGGCCACCAGGGCGTCGACCAGGCGGTCGGCGACGGCGTGGAGCGACCGGTAGCGCTCGGGGTCGGTGACCCGGCTGTAGGCCTCGTCCGGCGGCCCCTCCGGCCCCCACGTCCCGTCGGTCACGACGCCATGGTGGCCGAGCCGAAGGCCGTTCCGTGTGCGGATAACCACCGGTCCGGTGGGTTTCCGCACACGGAACGACGTCGGTCAGCGGCGGCGGCGGCGGGGCGTGGAGGTGGCGATGAGGTCGTCGAGGGTGGCGAGGCGGGGTGGGGCGCCGGGCAGGGGGCCGCGATCGGTGGCCCGGAGGCCGTCGAGGATCACGGCCAGGTGTCGCCGCCAGACGTCGGGCTGGCCGGCCCGGCTCAGGTCGAAGGCGGGGCCCAGGAGGGAGAAGGCGAAGGCGACGTCCTCGGGCTGCACGTCGGGCCGGACCACGCCGGCGGCGCGGGCCCGGTCGAGCAGCGTGGTGACCGTCCGCACGATGTCGGGCCACAGCCGCACCTTGTCGGCGGGCCGGCCCAGCCCGGCCAGCGCCTGGTAGAGGCCCCGGTCGGAGGCCTGGCGGGCGCCGGCCGTCTCGAAGAAGGTGACGAGGGCGACCCAGGGATCCTCGACGGCGAGGGCGGCCTCGGCGTCGAGGACGATCTGCTCGGTGGCCTCGCCCAGGACCTCGGCGGCGAGCTCCTGCTTGTTGCGGAAGTGCCGGTACGCGGTGCCCGTCCCCACCCCGGCCCGGGCGGCGATGTCGTCGAGCGTGGCGTCGAGGCCGTGCTCGGCGAACACCTCCCGGGCGGCGGCGACCAGCGCCGCCCGGTTGCGGGCCGAGTCGGCGCGCACCACCTCAGACCACCCCGTGGGCGATCAGGCTGCGGGCGCAGTCGAGCACGGTGTCCTCCACCGGGCGGCGGCGCCAGCCCAGGACGGCCTCGGCCTTGGCGGTGCTGTGGCGGTTCCGCCGGCCCAGTCCGGGCACGATCGACGCCAGCTCGGCGTCGTGCTCGGCGAAGGCCCGGATGACGTCGTCGGGGATCTCCTCGGTCGGCACCTGGGCGGCGTCGTCGCCCAGGCCGTCGCGCAGGATGCGGGCGACATCGCCCATCCACAGGAAGGTGCCGGTGGCCAGGAACCGCTCGCCGGCGGCGGCGGGTGAGGCCAGGGCCAGCAGGTGGGCGTCGACCAGGTCGCGGACGTCGACGACCTCGAGCCCGATGCGGGGGGTGCCCGGCATCTCGCCGGCCAGCATGCGCCGGATGATCTGGGTCGACCCGATGCCGTCGGCGCCCAGGATCGGGCCGAACACGGCGCCGGGCAGGACGGTGGCCAGCGTGGTCGGCCCGGCGTGGGCGCCGATCACCTCCCATGCGGCCCGCTCGGCCAGGGTCTTGCTCCGGCGGTAGGGGATCAGCGTGGGGTCGTCGGGGTCGGTCCACAGGGTCTCGTCGGTGATACCGTCCTCGTCGTAGGAGGACGGGCTGGCGGCGTTGGCCGCCGAGGTCATCACCACCCGGCGCACACCGGCGTCGGCGGCGGCGACGATGACCCGCCGGGCCCCGTCGCGGGCGGCGACGACCTGGGCGTCGGGGTCGTCGGCGTCCGCCGCCATGGGCGAGGCGACGTGGAGCACCCCGTCGCACCCGGCCACGGCCTCGGCCCAGCCGGCGTCGGCGCCCAGGTCGGCGGTGACGAAGGCCAGCCGCTCGTCGCCCCCGACCGCGGCCCGTACCGCGTCGGCCCGCGCGGGGGAGCGCACCGTGGTCCGCACCGCGTGGCCTCGCCGGAGCAGCTCGCGGATGCACCACCGTCCGATGAACCCCGTCCCCCCGGTCACCAGCACGGTCGTGTCGTCGCTCATAAGCGGAGACATTACCTCCGTTTCGGGTCGTTCCGTGTGCGGAAGACCACCGGACCGGTGGGTTTGCGCACACGGAACGATGGGGCAGCCGGGTCGGGCGGCGGGGTCGGGGGTGGGCGCCGGTAGGTTGGAGCGCCTGCTCGGGACCCGGTTCGCACCGGATCCCGGCGTGCCGTCGCGTCCCCCGAGGTCCCGTGAGCCCCACCGCCACCCCCGCCCGCACCGACTCGGCCCCGCTCGGGGAGCTCCCGGCGCGGCTGGCGGACGACGCCGGGCTGGCGCAGGTCCGGGGGCGCAGCCAGGCGCACCTGGCGGTGGCCGAGTCGGCCCGCTCGATCACCGTGGCCCACCTGGCCAGCGGGTCCCGTCGCCCGGTCCTCGTCGCCGTGCCCACCACCGGCGACGCCGAGCGCCTGTGTCACGACCTCGGCGCCTACCTCGGGCCCGACAAGGTCGAGCTGTTCCCGGCGTGGGAGACGTTGCCGTTCGAGCGGGTCAGCCCCAACGTCGAGACCATGGGCCGGCGGATGCGGGTGGCCTGGCGGCTGCGCAACCCCCGGCAGGCACCGCAGGTCGTCGTGGCCCCCATCCGGGCGCTGGTCCAGCGGCTCGGCCCCCACGTCGACGAGGTCGAGCCGCTCATCATCCGGCCCGGCCAGCAGGTCGACCGGGACGAGGTGGCCGCCTGGCTGGTGGCCGCCGGCTACCGGCGCGAGCCGCAGGTCGAGGCCCGGGGCGAGTTCGCCGTCCGCGGCTCGATCGTCGACGTCTTCCCGTCGACCGAGGACCGGCCCACCCGCATCGACCTGTGGGGCGACGAGGTCGACCGTCTCACCGAGTTCTCCATCACCGACCAGCGGGCCACCGACCCGGTGCCGGCGGCGGCGATCTTCCCCTGCCGCGAGGTCATGCCCACCGACGAGGTGCGCGCTCGCGCCGAGAAGCTCATCGCCACCCAGCCGTGGGGCCGCGAGCAGTGGGAGCGGCTGGCCGAGGGCCTGGTGTTCGACGGAATGGAGTCGTGGCTGCCGTGGCTCACCGACCGCGAGCACGTGCTGCTCGACCTGCTCGGTGAGGACGCTCTGGTGCTGCTCGTCGAGCCCCGGCGGATGCGCGATCGGGCCGAGGACATCCTGGGCGAGGAGGGCGATCTGGCCCGCCACCTGGCCCGCAGCACGTGGGACGTCCCCGACAGCACCGAGATCCCGGCCCTCCACCTCCCGTACGAGCGGCTCCTGAGCCATACCGAGGTACCCGCCTGGACCATCACCAACGTGGCCGGGTCGCCCGAGACGCCGGTCGTGCAGAGCATCGGCTGGAACCCGGGCGTCGGCGACGGTGCCGGCCTCATGAACCAGGTGCGGGACATGGTCCGCGCCGGCGTCCACGTCGTCGGCGCCGCCGACACCGAGGCCTCGGCCGCGCGCATGGCCGGCGTGCTGCGCAGCCAGGACCTCGAGATCGACGTGCGGGTGGCGTCGGTCGACCGGGGCGTCGTCCTGCCCGGCGCCCAGGTCGCCGTCCTGGCCGAGTCCGACCTCACCGGCCGCCGCCGGCCCCACCGGGCGCCCCGCTCCCGCAAGCGCGACGCCGCCGGCTTCTTCGACGACCTCCGCCCCGGCTCCTACGTCGTCCACCACCAGCACGGCGTCGCCCGCTACGGCGGCATGGTCACCCGCACCATCGGCGGGGTCGAGCGCGACTACCTGCTGCTCGAGTACCGCGGCGCCGACAAGCTCTACGTCCCGTCGGACCAGATCGACGCCGTGCGCCACTACACCGGTGGCGAGGACCCCAAGCCCAGCCGACTGGGTGGCGGCGAGTGGCAGAAGGCCAAGGCCAAGGTTCGGGCCGAGGTCAGCCACATCGCCCAGGAGCTCGTGGTGCTCTACCAGCAGCGGCTCAACACGCCGGGCTACTCGTTCCCGCCGGACACGCCCTGGCAGCAGGAGATGGAGGAGTCGTTCCCGCACCGCGAGACCCCCGACCAGCTCACCGCCATCGCCGAGGTCAAGGCCGACATGGAGGCCGAGCGCCCGATGGACCGCCTGGTGTGCGGCGACGTCGGGTTCGGCAAGACCGAGATCGCCCTCCGGGCCGCCTTCAAGGCCGTCCAGGAGGGCAAGCAGGTCGCCATCCTCGTGCCCACCACCCTCCTGGCCCAGCAGCACTTCCAGACCTTCAGTGACCGCTTCTCGGGCTATCCGGTGCGGGTCGAGGTGCTCAGCCGCTTCCTCACCGCCGGCCAGGCCAAGGAGGTCATGAACGGCCTCCGCACCGGCGAGGTCGACCTCGTGGTCGGCACCCATCGCCTGCTGTCCAAGGACATCGAGTTCAAGGACCTGGGCCTGCTCGTCGTCGACGAGGAGCAGCGCTTCGGCGTCAAGCACAAGGAGCAGATCAAGGCGATCAAGGCCAACCTCGACGTCCTCACCCTGACGGCCACGCCGATCCCCCGGACGCTCGAGATGAGCCTCACCGGCATCCGCGACCTCACCCTGCTCCACACCCCGCCGGCCGAGCGCCAGCCCATCCTCACCTACGTCGGCGAGGAGGACGAGCGGGCCATCAGCGAGGCCATCCGCCGCGAGCTGCTCCGCGAGGGCCAGGTCTTCTTCGTCCACAACCGGGTCCGCGACATCGAGAAGAAGGCGGCCGAGCTGCGCGACCTCGTGCCCGAGGCCCGGGTGGCGGTGGCCCACGGCCAGATGGACGAGGGCACCCTCGAGCAGGTCGTCTACGACTTCTGGGAGGGGCGCTTCGACGTCCTGGTCTGCACCACCATCATCGAGTCGGGCATCGACATGCCGACGGTGAACACCCTGGTCGTCGATCGGGCCGACCGGCTCGGGCTCGGCCAGCTCCACCAGCTCCGGGGCCGGGTCGGCCGGGCCGGGCAGCGGGCCTACGCTTACCTGTTCCACCCCCGCGACATGGCCCTGTCGGAGGAGGCCTACGAGCGGCTCAAGACCATCGGCGAGGCCACCGAGCTGGGCTCGGGCTTCCGCATCGCCATGCGCGACCTGGAGATCCGGGGCGCCGGCTCGCTCCTCGGCACCGGCCAGTCGGGTCACATCGCGGCGGTGGGCTACGACCTCTACGTCCAGATGGTCAGCGAGGCCGTCGCCGAGCTCAAGGGCGAGGAGCCCCGCGAGCCGGCCGAGGTCAAGCTCGACCTGCCCCTCGACGCCCACCTGCCCGTCACCTACGTGCCCCGCGAGGACCTGCGCCTGGAGGCCTACCGCCGGCTGGCCACGGTGATGAGCCAGGCCGAGGTCGACGACATCACGGCCGAGTGGGAGGACCGCTACGGGCCCGTGCCCGAGCCCGCCGCCCAGCTGCTGGAGATCGCCCGGCTGCGGGCCGAGTGCCAGCGCATCGGCGCCCGCGAGGTCAACGTCACCAAGGGCCCCGCCTTCGGCGGCCCCGCCCACACCGCCCGGGTCTGGCCGATCGTGCTCAAGCAGAGCCAGCAGATCCGGCTGCGCCGCCTCTTCCCCGGCGCCGTCTACAAGGAGGAGCAGGAGCAGGTCGTCCTCCCCATCCCCAAGACCCCGACCCTCGCCCAGACCCTCGTCGACCTCCTCCGGCAGCTGGTTCCTCCGGCCTGACGGCCGTCTCGTCAGAAGCCTCGCTGCGCTCGTTTCTTCCTCGAACTCGAGGTGCCTCGCTGCGCTCGGCGCTGAAGACCTTCACAGAGCCGGAGCCCTCGTTCCTCGGGCACACGGCTCTTCGTCTGGGGGTTCCCCCCAGGCCCCCAGCGGCTGCGCCGGGCGGCGGTCGTCTCGCGGGAGATCTGGCTGCTACCCGGACGGGCGTCGTCTGGCCTCGTCGGGGGTCAGTCCGGCGTGGTGGAGTGGGCCAGGGCGACGAGATCTTCGGGGGCGAGGATGTCCTGGCCGCGGGAGACGATCAGGAGGATGTCGCCCCAGGTGGTCTCGAGGGCCAGCTCGCGGCGGACGACGGCGCCGGTGGCGGGGTCGGCGGTGGTGGTGACGACTCCGGTGGCGGCGCCCACCGTCACGTCCTCGGCGACGGCGTCCCGGGGTTCGTCGACCCGACGGCGGGGGTCGCGGGACTCGGTGACGATGGCCGCCGGGTCGAGGGCGTCGCCCGGCAGCGTCATGGCCACGAGCGTGGAGCCGTCCGCCGTCCAGACCGTGGCGTGGGCCGACGCCGGGCCGGGGACGGGTCCGTCCTCGTCGTCGGGGACCACCGCCGCCCGCCCCAGCACGCCGTCGAGACCGATGCTGCCCACCACCTCGAGCCCGTCCGGCGGGTCCTCGACGACGGGCGCCCCGCCCACCTCGCTCGGGAGCTCGGCCTCGTCGGCGACCGCCCGGAGGTCGCCCACGGGGGCGTCGAGCCCCCAGACGCGCCGACCCGGGACGGTGAGCGAGGCCCACGCCTCGTCGTCGGAGGCGGGCACGAAACCCGTCTCGACGTCGGCGCCGACGGCCTCGACGAACACGACGCCGGGCCCCCTCGGCTCGCCGTCGGGCGCCAGCACGGTGACCGGGACGTCGTCGTCGCCCGGCTCCGCCTCCCCCTCGCCCGTCACCCGCAGCTCGTAGCCCTCGGGGACCCGGCCCACCGTGAAGGGCGACGACGGCCCGGCCGCCTCGGGTGGGGCCGTGGTCGTGGTCTCGGCGAGCCCGGGGCCGGCCTCGGCCGCCTCCCGGGCCACGACGTCCTCGTCGATCCCACAGCCGGCCAGGACGCCGAGGGCGGCCACGACGGCGAGGATGCGGAGGCGGGGGGACGGGCGGGGCATGACGTCTCCAGGGTCGGGGGCGGGGCTGGTGTGCCCCACCCCCGACGATGTACTCGGGGGATCCCCTACCTCCTACCATCGGGCGTCGTGCGCCCTCGTGCCCTGACCCGACCCGCCCGCACCGTGGCCACCGGGGCCGCCCTCGTCGGCCTGGTCCTGTCGGCCACCTCCTGCAACGTCGGCCGGCCCCCGGCGGCCACGGTCGAAGGCCGTGACATCTCGGCCGAGCGGATCGACGACCTCGTCGCCGCCTTCGTCGAGGCCGACCCCGAGACCTTCGGCCCCCAGGTCGAGGGTGATGGCGAGGACACCTACGACATGGCCGCGGTGGCGGCGATCCTCGGCACCCTCGTCGTGCAGACCGTCCAGGCCGAGCTGGCCGACCGCGAGGGCGCCATCCCCGACGAGAGCGAGCGCGACGAGGCCGAGGACCTGGTCCGCAACAGCTTCGTTCCCGGCGCCGACGCCGAGCCCGACCCGGGCACGGGCGAGCCCACCGAGGAGGCGGCCCAGGCCCAGGAGACCAGCGGCAAGGTGTTCGACGCCCTGACCCCGGAGACCCGGGCCTGGCTCGTCGACCTCCGGGCCACGACCCTGGCCCTCACCCGCGAGATCAGCGCCGACCCCGAGGAGGTCACCGCGCAGGCCCGCCAGATCTTCGAGGCCGACCCGACGCCCTACCAGGACCTCTACTGCCTCCGGGCCATCGTGGTCGACGGCGCCGACGTGCCGGCGGTGCAGCAGCGGCTGGCGGCCGGCGAGGACTTCGGGGCCGTCTCCGCCGAGGTCACCATCGACACGCAGGTCGCGCAGGCCGGCGGCGAGCTGGGCCAGTGCCTCCCGGGCGACCAGCTGGAGACGACCCAGCTGGCCCCTGGCATCATCGCCCTGGTCCAGCCCCTGCAGCCGGGCCAGGTGTCCGACCCCTTCG
>DASYLG010000379.1:0-10851 GCA_036009685.1 Iamia sp.
GACAGAAAGGGCTAGCGGGCGACGGGGTGGCGGTCGGCGGACGGCCGGGTCAGGGCGAGGTGGTGGCGCAGGGTGGGGCCGGCGTAGTCGGGGCGGAAGACCCCGCGCTCCTGGAGCAGGGGGACGACGGTGTCGACGAAGTCGTCGAGGCCGTGGGGCGTGAGCTGGGGCACGAGGATGTAGCCGTCGGCCGCGTCGGCCTGGACGTGGTCGTCGATGGCCTCGGCCACCTGGGCCGGGGTGCCGACGAACGCGGTGCGGGCGGTGGTCTCGATGACGAGCTGGCGGATGCTGAGCTGCTTCTCCTCGGCCAGCTGCCGCCACTGGGCGGCCACGGCCAGCGGGTCGCGGTCGTGGCGGACCCGACCCCGGGTGATCGAGGTGCTGCCGTCGACGTCGGGGTCGACGTCGGGCAGGGGACCGTCGGGGTCGTAGGCCGACAGGTCGCGCCCCCACACCTGTTCGAGGAAGGCGATGGCGCCCTGGGGGCTGACCTGCTGCCGGTGGACGTGGTCGGCGTGCTCGCGGGCCTCGTCCTCGGTGTCGCCCAGCACCACGGTGGCGGCGGGGATGATCTTGAGGTCGTCGGGCCGGCGCCCGTAGCGGGCCAGTCGCCCCTTGACGTCGGCGTAGAACCGCCGGCCACCGCCCCAGCCCGAGTGGCGACTGAAGATGACGTCGGCGTAGGCGGCGGCCAGCTCGCGGCCGTCGTCGGAGTCGCCGGCCTGGATCTGGACGGGGTACCCCTGGGGCGACCGGGGCACGTCGAACGTGCCGGTCACCGTGAACTGGTCGCCGTGGTGGGCGAAGGGCACGACGCCGTCGTCGGCCACGAACACGCCCCGGTCGGGGTCGGCGACCACGGCGTCGTCACGCCAGCTGTCCCACAGCTGGCGGGCCACCAGGATCAGCTCCTCGGCCCGCCGGTAGCGCTCGGACCGGCGCAGGAACCCGCCCCGCCGGAAGTTCTCGCCGGTGAAGGCGTCGGGCGAGGTCACCGCGTTCCAGGCGGCCCGGCCGGCGCTGAGGTGGTCGAGCGTGGCGAACTGGCGGGCCAGCTCGTAGGGCTCGTTGAACGTGGTGTTGACGGTGGCGGCCAGGCCGATGCGGTCGGTCACCGCGGCCAGGGCGGCGAGCACGGTCAGCGAGTCGGGCCGACCCACGACGTCGAGGTCGAAGATCCGGCCCCGGTGCTCGCGCAGCCGCAACCCCTCGGCCAGGAAGAAGAAGTCGAACTTGCCGCGCTCGGCGGTCTGGGCCAGGTGGACGAACGACGAGAAGTCGGTCTGGCTGCCCGAGGTGGGGTCGCTCCACACGGTGGTGTTGTTGACCCCGGGGAAGTGGGCGGCCAGGTGGATCTGCTTGCGGGGTGGGGACGTCACCGGTCGCCCTCCGCCGTGGCCGTGGCCACGGCGTAGCGGTTGGGCGGACGGTCGAGGCCGAACCGGGGCCGCAGCGACCGTTCGTCGTAGGCCGAGCGGAACACCCCGGCGGCCCGCAGCCGGGGGACGACCAGGTCGACGACCTGGTCGAGGCCGAGGGGCAGGAGGCCGGGGCGCAGCACAAAGCCGTCGGCGGCGCCGGCCCGGAACCACTCCTCGACCGACGCGGCCAGGTCGTCCGGCGCTCCGACGACGTCGAGCGTCCCGGCGAAGCGGTCGCCCGGCTCGCCGGTACCGGCACCAGCGCCGTTGCCGTTGCCGTTGCCGCTCGAACGTCCGCTGCCGGCCAGGGCGTCGAGCGCCCGGCGTTCCTCGGCCGCCGAAGCCCGGTCGGCGCCCAGCAGGACGTCGGCCACCACCAGGACGGCGAGGTCGTCGGGGTGCCGCCCGGCGGCTCTGGCCCGCCGCCGGAGGTCGAGGCGTTGCCGGTGGGCGGCGTCGGGGTCGGCCGCGGCGACCAGGGCCACGTCGGCGCGGGCTGCGGCCAGGGCGACGGCCGGCGGAGAGGTGGCGTCGACGACCACGAGGGGCTGGCCCTGGGGCGGGCGGGGCGTGATCGACGGCCCGCGCACCTGGAAGAAGCGGCCGGCGAAGTCGACGTAGTGGATCTTGTCGCGGTCGATGTAGCGGCCGGTGGCCCGGTCGCGGATCACGGCGTCGTCCTCCCAGCTGTCCCACAGCCGGGCCACGACGTCGGCGACCTCGTCGGCCTCGTCCGCCAGCTCGCCGAGGGGCGCGGCGGGCTTGCGGCCGAACAGGCGGGCCTCGGCGCCGGTGGTCGACAGGCCGATCCGCCAGCCGGCCCGGCCCCGGCTGATCAGGTCGAGGGTGGCCACGTTCTTGGAGACGTGGAAGGGCTCGGTGTGGGTGACGTCGACGGTGGGGACGAGGCCGATGGCCCGGGTGTGGGGGGCGGCCCGGGCCATGGCCAGCAGCGCGTCGAAGCGGCCCCGGACCCGGTCGGTCCGTTCGGGTTGGGGGGCGAACGTGTCGTCGGCGATGACGAGGTCGAGGGTGCCGCGCTCGGCCGTCTGGACCTGGGCGACGAGCTGGTCGGGGCTGAACAGCCGATCGGGCCGGGCCGAGGCGTGGCGCCACGCGGCGGGGTGGTGGCCGGCGCCGGCCAGGACGACGCCGAGGTGGAGCTGGCGGCGGGTGGCGGTCATGCCGGGCTTCCTCCGGGGGCAGGACGGTGGGCGCCGGCGGGCACCGCGGCCCGGGTGGCCGGGGCCAGGCGGGCCCGGGTCGTCTCCGGCGTGCGGGTGGCCCGGGTGGCCCACTCGTGGGCCAGCAGCTGGAACGACCGCACCCGGTCGGCGTGCTCGTGGGCGATGGTGGTGACCATGAGCTCGTCGGCGCCGGTCTCGGCGGCGAGGACCTCGAGCTGGCGGGCCACCGTGGCCGGCGGGCCCACGAACTGGGTGTCGACACGGTCGGCCACCAGGGCCCGGTCGTCGGGTGTCCAGGCGTGGGCGGCGGCTTCGTCGGGGCTGGCGAAGCGCATGGCGCCGAGCCCGGTCCGGATGCTGCGGACCCACAGTCCGTACGGCGCGGCGACGTGGCGGGCCGCGGCGTCGGTCGCGGCCACGACCACGTCGGCCGACACGAGGACGTGGGGGCGCTCGAGCGTGGGGGAGGGGCGGAACGCGGCCCGGTAGGCCTCGATCGACTCGAGCACCGTGGCCGGGCTCACGTGGTAGTTGGCCGCGAACCGCAGCCCGCGCCGCCCGGCCACCTGGGCGCTGGCCCCGCCGCTGCTGCCGAGGATCCACACCTCGACCCCGGCACCCTCGCCGGGGACGGCGTGGACGTCGATGCCGTCGGGCGTCCGGTGGGTGCCGTGCAGCAGGGCCAGCGTCTCGTCGACCTGGTCGGCGTAGTCGGGGGTCTCGGCGCCGGGCTGCTGCAGCAGCTTGGCCTGGGCCCGGAACCGGGGTGAGGCCAGCAGCGGGGCCGGGTCGAACCGGGCGGGGATGTGCAGGCCCCGCCGGGTGGTCCGGGGGCCCTGGTCCGGCCCGGGCCCGGAGGCCGCGGCCGCCGCGGCGTCGGCGGCCCGGGACGCGTTGCGGCTCCGGCCCGACCGCCCCAGGCCCAGGTCGATGCGGCCCGGGTGCACGGCGTCGAGGATGCCGAACTGCTCGACCACCGCCAGCGGGGTCTGGTGCCCCATCTGCACGGCGCCCGATCCCACCCGGATGTGCTGGGTCGCCCCGGCCACCAGGGCGATGACGACGGGGGGCGCCGAACCGGCCACCCCCGGCGCCATGTGGTGCTCGGCGATCCAGTAGCGGTGGTACCCGAAGGCCTCGGCGTGCCGGGCCAGGTCGAGCGTGTTGCCCAGTGCCTCTCGCGGTGTCGACCCGGACGTGATGGGGACCAGGTCGAGCACCGAGAGCGGGATGGATCCGGTCAATCGACGTACCCCCTCGGTCGGGCACCTCGTCGGACGAAGCACTTGCTCTTCCCCCAGTATGGACTAAAACGTGACCAAGTCGATCAGATTTACCGACAACGGGCGGCGGAAGGCCAGAAGGCGGGCGAACGGTGGGCGCGGTCGAGGTGAGCTGGGTGCGTCGCACCCCGGCGCGGCGGTGGGCGGGACGGGCCCTGGCCCGGCTGCTGTCGCTCTCGGTTCTGCTGGCCGCGTGGTGGCTGGTCACCGAGGCCGGCATCTGGAGCGAGCTGATCGTCCCGTCGCCCGCCGCGGTGTGGGACGCGTTCGTGCAGTCGGTGACCACCGACGGTCCGCGCCGGGGCCTCAGCGGCTACCTGCTGTGGGAGCACCTGCGGGCCAGCCTCGAGCGCATCGCCTGGGGCGTCACCTGGGGGACGCTCGTCGGCGTGCCCCTCGGGCTGCTGCTGGCGTCGGTGCGGGCCGCCCGGCTGATCGTCGAGCCCTACGTCAGCTTCCTGCGCAGCCTGCCGCCGCTGGCCTACTTCAGCCTGCTGATCATCTGGTTCGGCATCGAGGACACGTCGAAGATCTGGCTGCTGTTCCTCACCGCCTTCCCGCCCATCACCCTGGCCACCATGGCCGGCGTCGAGCGGGTGCGGCCCGAGTACGTCGAGGCGGCCCGGGCGCTCGGGGCCAGCCGCCTGCAGGTGGTGCGGGTCACGGTGCTGCCGTCGATCGTGCCCGACATCCTCACCGGGGTCCGGCTGGCCCTCGGCTTCGCCTGGACGACGATCGTCGCCGCCGAGACCAACAACGGCGTCCCCGGCATCGGCGGCCTGGCGTGGGCCACCAAGAAGGAGCTGCGCAGCGACGTCGCCATCGTGTGCGTGATCGTCATCGGCTGCACCGCCCTGCTGCTCGACCACGGCGTGCGCCGCATCGAGCGCCGCCTCGCGCCCTGGAAGGGGCGGGCCTGAGCGCGCCCGCAAACTCGCAGAACCCAACGAGGAGAAGACCCATGACCACCCGTCGCACCTCCGGCTGGACCCGGCGGCTCATCGCCGCCCTGCTGGCCTCGCTGACCCTGCTCGCCGCGGCGTGCGGCAGCGACGACGACAGCGACGACGCGTCCACCGGCAGCGCCGCCGACAACGGCGGTGACGACGCCGCCGAGGCCCTGCCCGACACGATCACGATCGCCTACCAGAACATCCCCAACGGCGACCTGGTGGTGAAGCAGAACGGCTGGCTGGAGGAGTCCTTCGGCGACGACGTCGAGATCGAGTGGAGCCTGTTCGACTCCGGCGGCGCGGTCAACGAGGCGGTGCTGGCCGGCTCGGTCGACCTCGGCCTGGTGGGATCGAGCCCGGCGTCCCGGGGCCTGTCGTCGGGCATCGAGTACCAGGTGCCGTGGATCCACGACGTCATCGGCGAGGCCGAGGCCCTGGTGGCCCGCGACGACATCACCTCGGTCGAGGACCTGGCCGGCAAGAAGATCGCCACGCCCTTCGCCTCGACCTCGCACTACAGCCTGCTCGCCGCGCTGGAGGACGCCGGGCTCACCGCCGACGACGTCGAGCTGATCGACTCCGAGCCCGACGACATCTACGCCGCCTGGGCCCGGGGCGACATCGACGCCGCCTACGTCTGGAACCCCAACCTGGCCAAGCTGGTCGACGAGGGCGGCAACGTGCTGGTCACCAGCGCCGACCTGGCCGACGAGGGCAAGACCACCTACGACCTGGCCGTGGTGACCGACGACTTCGCCGAGCAGTACCCGGCCGCGGTCGAGACCTGGCTGGCCCAGCAGGACCGGGCGGTGCAGCTCATCGCGGACGATCCCGACGCCGCGGCCGAGGCCATCGCCGTCGAGCTCAACATCAGCCCCGAGGAGGCCGCCGACCAGCTGGCCGACCTGGTCTTCGTCCCTGCTGCCGACCAGGTGGGCGCCGACTACCTCGGCGGCGGCCTGGCCGAGAACCTGTTCGCCGCCGCGCAGTTCAACCAGGAGCTGGGCGAGATCGACGCCGTGCAGGACGAGGCCGACTACCAGGCGGCGGTGACCGCCGACTTCGCCCGGGCCGTCGTCGACGGCGGGGCCTGAGGCCGAGGCCCGAGGCTCGAGGGGACCGCGGATGGAAGCCGCCGTCGACGCGGCGGGCCGGCAGCTCACCCTGGCCGGCGTGGGTCACACCTACGCCGGCCAGGGGGGCGCGGTCGAGGCCCTGGCCCCGACCGACCTGCGCATCGACGCCGGCGAGTTCGTGGTCGTGGTGGGGCCCTCGGGGTGCGGCAAGACCACCCTGCTGCGGTTGCTGGCCGGGTTCGAACGGCCGACGGTCGGCCGCATCGGCGTGGGCGACCGGACGGTGACCGGACCCGATCCCGACCGGGGCTTCGTGTTCCAGCGACCGGCCCTGTACCCGTGGCTCAGCGTGGCCGGCAACGTCGAGCTGGGCCTGCGGCTGCGCGGCGTGCCCCGGGGCGAGCGGGCCCGGCGGGCCCGCCACCACCTGGCGCTGGTGGGGCTGGCCGACTTCGCCGACGCCGCGCCCTACGAGCTGTCCGGGGGCATGCAGCAGCGCTGCCAGCTGGCGCGGGTGCTGGCCACCGAGCCGGCCGTGCTGCTGATGGACGAACCGTTCGGTGCGCTCGACGCGCTCACCCGCGAGCACCTGCAGGGCGAGCTGCGCCGGGTGTGGAACGACGGCGACGGCCGGTCCGGCGTCTCCCGCCGCCGCACCGTGGTGTTCGTCACCCACAGCGTGGAGGAGGCGGTGGTGCTCGGCACTCGGGTGCTGGTCATGAGCCCCCGGCCGGGGCGGATCGTGCTCGATCTGGCCCTGCCCTTCGCCGACCGCGACGTCACCACCCGCGAGCTGCGCACCGACCCGGACGTCGTCGCCACCGCCGAGCGGTTGCGCGCCGCCCTCAATCCCCCCGGTGGCGCCAGCGACGGAGGAGACGATCTCCACTGAAACAGGGGCCCGGGCCGTCGGTGCAGTGGCGCCGCCGCCGGTCCCTCCCTTCCCGATGCACACCCCTGCCCCGTGGCTTACGGTGTGTGGCGGGGGTAGCTCGCTGCGAGAGGCAACGGCTCGACAGACCCTGGGGGACGGTGGCTGTCATGCGTCGAGGTCTCGCGGGACGGCTTGTGGTCGTCGGGCTCGTGGTCGTCATGCTCGCCGGGTGCGAGCCGACCGTCGGCGGCCGGACGACCCGCATCACGACAGGGCCGGCCACCAGCTGGGAACCGGCCGTCTCCGAGGACGGCGGTTACGTCGCGTACACCGCGCAGCTCCCGACCGACGACAGCTGGCTCACCTACGACGTGTTCGTGTGGGAGCGGTCGTCGGGGCGCACGACCCAGATCACCAGCGGCGACAACCAGAGCCGCTACCCGTCGGTCTCGGCCCGCGGCAGGTTCGTGGCGTTCCACTCGGATGCGTCGAACCTCGTGGCCGGCGACGCCAACAACGCCGAGGACGTGTTCGTGTGGGAGCGAGCCACGGGCGATCTCACGCAGGTCACCGAAGGCAACGCCGGGAGCATGGAGGCGACGATCTCGGACGACGGCCGGTACGTCACCTTCCTGTCGTACGCCTCGGACCTCGTGCCCGGTGACACCAACGGCACGTGGGACTGGTTCCGGTTCGACCGCACCACCGGCGTCATCTCACTGGTCCCTCGTGACGCGTGCTCCGGTTCCGGTCGGGACGGGGCGGTGTCGCTCGACGGCCGGTTCGTGACCTACTCGACCTCGTCGGGCCCCATCCCCGGCGACGTCGGCGATCCGGGCGAGGTGTACCTGTGCGATCGCCTGCGTGGCACGACGGTCCAGGTCACCGACGGCGACGGGGCGAGCTTCGCCCCGGTGATCTCCGGCGACGGGCGGCACGTGGCGTTCGCATCCCGGGCCGCCGATCTCGTGGCGGGCGACGCCAACGGGGTCGCCGACGTGTTCGTGTGGTCGAGAGCGACCGGGACCATCCGGCGGATCAGCGACATGCGAGACTTCGACGCCGAGGTCGTCTACCCCCCGGAGCCGATCATCTCCGACGACGGCCGCGTCGTCGCCTACCGCGCCTTCGCCGACCAGGACGCGTGGTTGGCCGGCCGGAACGACGTCTTCGTGTGGGACCGCACGACCGGCACGACGATCGCCCTCACCGACGGCGACAACATCGACACGCCCTCCATGTCCGGCGACGGCCACGTGATCGCCTACGTCGTCGCCGCCGGCGGCTACGGCGCCATCGACGTCTGGCAGCGCTCCCGCCACCACCGCTGATCCGCCCACACCATGCCGGCCCCGAGCGCAGGGCGAGCGTCCGGGGGCGTGGCACCGCCGCTAGGAGGTTCGTGACGCGCCGGCGGTCGAGAGGGCGCTGCTCGTGGCGAGGGCGCCGAGCAGGTCGAGGGTGCGGGCGACCTGGGCGGGGTCGCCGAACGGGACGGCGATGAGCTCGGTGGCGCCGACGTCGGCGAAGCGACGGAGCTGCTCCTCGACCGCATCCTCGTCGCCGGCGATCACGAGCTGGTCGACGGTGTCGAGGCCCTCGCGGTCGAGCATGGCCCGGTAGCTGGGCGTGTCGTTGGCCAGCCCGAAGCGCTCGCCGACCCAGGCCCGGGCGGCGGGAGCGTCGTCGGTCACGGCGACGGGCAGGCTGGTCACCACCTCGGGGGCCGGTTGACCGCCGGCGTCCGCCGCGGCGGTGATCGTGGGCACGATGTGGTCGGCGATCGTGCGCACGCCGGTCCAGGTGGTGACCGTGCCGTCGGTCAGCTCGCCGGCGATGCGCAGCATGACCGGTCCCAGGGCGGCCAGGAGGACCCGGGGCGGAGCGGCGCCGGCCACCGCGATCTGGCCGGCGACGTGGTGGATCTCGCCGTCGAAGTCGACGCTCTCGCCCCGGAGGAGGGGCCCCAGCGCGGTGAGGTACTCGCGGGTGTGGAGCGCGGGCCGCTCGAAGCTGAAGCCGAGCATGGGTTCGACGAAGCGCTTGTGGCTGGGGCCGATCCCGAGGGTCAGCCGGTTGCCGATCGCGGCCTGGACGCTGAGCGCCTGGCTGGCCAGGGCGAGCGGGTGGCGGGGGTAGGTGGTGACGACCGCGGTGCCGAGGGGGAGGTCGGGCACCGCGCGGCCGGCGACGGTCAGCGCGGTCAGGGCGTCCCAGTTGAACAGCTGGGCCCACCAGGCGCCGGCCAGGCCCAGCTGGGCGGCGTGGCGCACCTCGTCGACGATCTGGTCGATGGTCTGGGGGCCGTCGAGCTCGAGGCCCACGGTCGTGCTGATCCGCATGCGTGCTCCCGGGGTACTATTCGGAGGGACCCTCCGAATATACGGAGGCATCCTCCGTTTGGCAATGGCTCTCGACACCGACCCCCCGAACGCGGCACGACCGGTCCTCCGGGCCGATGCCCGGCGCAACCGGCAGCGGCTGCTCGACGCGGCGCGCCCGGCGTTCGTCGAGCACGGCGCCACCGCCTCGCTCGACGACATCGCCCGGGCCGCAGGGGTCGGCATCGGCACGCTCTACCGGCACTTCCCGACCCGGGAGGCGCTGGTCGAGGCGGTGATCCACGACAGCCTGGACGGGCTGTGCGAGCTCAGCGACGAGCTGGTGGCGGCCGACGACAACGACGATCCGTTCGACGCCCTGCGCACGTGGCTGCGGGCCATGGTGGCCCACGCCGCCGCGTTCCGGGGCCTGGCCGAGTCGCTGCTCGCCGGGCGGGACGGCGACGATGCGCTCGGTGCGGCGTGCGACACGCTGCAGGCGGCCGGGGCCGCCGTGTTCGACCGGGCCCAGCGCCTCGGCCACCTGCGCCCCGATGCCACCGCGGCCGACGCCATCGACCTGGCCGCCTCGGTGGCCAGGATCACCACCCAGGCGCCCACCGGCCCCGACCAGCCCGACCGCCTCCTCGACGTCGTCCTCGATGGGCTCCGCCTCCAACCCACCCCCACCCGCTGACAGCGGGCGATGATTTCCGGGGGGTTCGTCAGGTCATAGAGACGACCGAGACGACCAGGAGACGGAGAACATGACCGACGTAGAGCTCGCCGCCATCCCGCAGGGCAGCCCACTGCTCCTCGACACCCCGCTGGCCCAGCGGTTGCTGGCGGCGGCCATCCCGGCCCGCGTGGCCTACACGGCCAAGGACGGCACCCCGCGGATCTCGGCCAGCTGGTTCCGGTGGTCCGGCGGCGAGGTGGTCATGCCGACGTTCATCCGGGCGCCTCACGTCCCCGCTCCCGCCCACCGGTTGGCCGCCCTGCGGGCCCGGCCCGACGTCGCCGTCTCGATCGACACCGAGAGCTCACCCGCCCAGGTGCTCATGCTCCGGGGGAAGGCGCAGGTCACCGAGGTCGACGGGATCGATCCCGACTACGCCGACTCCGCCCGCCAGTACCTCGGCGAGGAGGCCGCCGGCCAGTACCTGGCCATGGCCGACCAGCCCGGCACCCGCATGGCCCGCATCACCGTCCGTCCCACATGGGTCGGCCTGCTCGACTTCGGTGGCAGCCGCCTCCCCGGCGTCATGGCCCCGCCCGACGGGGGGAGCTGAACGGGACGAGTCAGAGTGTGAGGATGGTGGCCGAGGCGGTGCCGGGGGCGCCGTAGACCTGGGCGAAGCCGACGCGGGGGGTGCCGCCGATCTGGCGGTCGCCCGCTTCACCGCGGAGCTGGCGCACCAGCTCGTGGACCTGGCGCAGGCCCGAGGCGCCGATGGGCTCGCCGTTGGCGATCAGCCCGCCGTCGGTGTTGACCGGCATCGGCCCGGTGATCTCGGTGGCGCCGTCGGCGAGCAGCTTCTCCTGCTCACCGTCGGCACACAGTCCGGTCTCGGCCATGTGAATCACCTCGGCGCCGGCGTCGGTGTCCTGCAGCTGGATGACGTCGACGTCCTCGGGCGAGATGCCCGCCACCTCGAACGCGGCGCTCGACGCGTAGACGGTCGGTGACACGTCCTCCTCGATCGGGGCGTAGGTGGCGTGCACCTCGTAGG
>DASYLG010000380.1:0-4055 GCA_036009685.1 Iamia sp.
CCGGCCCCCCATGACCGACAGCGGCTGGGAGGCGGCCCACGACCGCCTCGCCGAGCCGGTCCGGGCCCTCGAGGCCCAGGGCTACCTCGTCGCCACCGCCGGCCGCAGTCAGGTCGGGGCGC
This sequence comes from Iamia sp., assembly GCA_036009685.1. Taxonomy (GTDB): domain Bacteria; phylum Actinomycetota; class Acidimicrobiia; order Acidimicrobiales; family Iamiaceae; genus Iamia. The sequence continues at coordinate 123 of DASYLG010000380.1, forward strand.
CGATGGCCGTGCTGGTCGATCGGGACGGATGCGTCGCGTCCGTCGCCCGGTCGCGCCTCTCGAGGTCGCCTTGGGTGGCCCTGTCCACCTGCCTCGTCCCGGACCAGCAGTGGCTGGTGACCCACCGCGGCCTGGCTCCCGCCATCGAGACTCACATGCTCGGCGACGTCGTGCCCGGCCGCCCTTCGATCGACGAGCTGGTCGACCGCCACCGAGAGGCACGAGCCGTGCTGCGGACCCACGGCGTCCGGCTCCTCCCGGTGCGGGCCCGGGACGCGGCGGACGACGTGGCCCTCCGCGTGCGCGCCAACGCGGGCGAGAAGGTCCCCTTCGTCCGGGTGATGCCGAGCGAGCCCGACCGGCAGGCCCAGAGGTTGCCCCAGCTCGACGGGTGGGACGCCCGTCTCGACCTCCTGCGCCGGCAGCAGGCGGCGCTCCCGGGTCCGGGGGCCGATGGTCGCATCCCCGACGCCCCGCCGTCGTCCTGGCCCGGCGGCACGGCCCGCTGAGCCGCTAGCGGGTTGCGCCGCGCCGGCGGGCTCGTTCGAGGCTGGCGGCCAGCTCGGCGGCGACGACCGCCACGTGGGGATGGTCGAGGATGTTGAGGTGGTCACCCGGCACGGGGACGACCTCGTAGCCCCCGCGCAGGTAGCGGGCCCACCGCAGGCTCGGGTCGCCGTCGGCCTTGGCCCGGTTGTCGTCGCCGGTGAAGAGGGCCACGGGCTCGTCGTAGTGGAACGGGACGTGGGTGAGGTAGCCGCGCCAGACCGCCTTCCGCAGGGGCCGCAGCTCGCCCGCCTCGACGAGGATCTTCCGCGGCGGGGGCGGGACCAGCCCCACCCGGCGCAGAGGTCGCAGGGCATGGTGCCGGATCCGCCAGAGCCGCCGCCGCCCGCCGCCGACCACCATCCTCCGCACGTGGGCGCGTCGCAGGGCGGGGTCGGTCTGGTCGATCAGCTCGCGCAGGTGGTAGCCGAGGTACGGGCGGATGCCCTGGGGGTTGACGATGGGGCGCAGCGTGTCGATCAGGCCCAGCCACTCGACCTCCTGGCCCTCGTCCCGCAGCTGCCGGGCGATCTCGAGGGCGATCACGCCGCCGAAGGAGAAGCCGGCGAGCCGGTAGGGCGCGCCCAGCCCGAGGCCGTCGAGCCCGTCACGGTGGTGGCGCACCCAGTCGGCCAGGTCCCGGGGCAGCGGCCCATCCATCGGCGGGTGCTCGATGCCCACCAGGGGCTGGTCCGGCCCCAGCTCGGCACCGAGGCGCTGGAGGCCCTCGGCCGCGTCCACCCAGGTGTTGAAGAACACGACGGGTCTCTGCGACCCGTTCTCGTTCACCCGGACGGGCAGGGCGGTCACCGGGCGAGCGGCTTGTACTTGATGCGGTGGGGCTGGTCGGCGGCCGAGCCGAGCTCCTTCTTGCGGAAGGACTCGTACTCGCTGAAGTTGCCCTCGAACCAGCGCACCTGGCTGTCGCCCTCGAAGGCGAGGATGTGGGTGGCGATGCGGTCGAGGAACCAGCGATCGTGCGAGATCACGACGGCGCAGCCGGGGAACGACTCGAGACCGTCCTCCAGGGCGCGGAGGGTGTCGACGTCGAGGTCGTTGGTGGGCTCGTCGAGGAGCAGGACGTTGCCGCCCTCGCTCAGCACCTTGGCCAGGTGGACCCGGTTCCGCTCGCCGCCGGAGAGCACGCCGACCTTCTTCTGCTGGTCGGAGCCCTTGAAGTTGAACTGGGCGCAGTAGGCCCGCCCGTTCACGGTCCGGCCACCGATGACCATCTCGTCCGTGCCGCCCGTGAGCTCCTCGTAGACCGTCTTCTCGGGGTCGAGGGTCTGGCGGCTCTGGTCGACGTAGGCCAGCTGCACGGTGGTGCCGGTGGTGATCGAGCCGGAGTCGGGCGCCTCGCCGTCGGTCAGCATGCGGAAGAGGGTGGTCTTGCCGACACCGTTGCCGCCGATGACGCCGACGATGCCGGCCTTCGGGAGCGAGAACGACAGGTCGTCGATCAGCAGCTTGTCGCCGTAGCCCTTGGAGAGGTGGTCGACCTCGATCACCTGGTCGCCCAGCCGGTCGCCGGAGGGGATGGCGATCTGCAGGTCGCGGCTGCGGCCCTCGGCCTCCTTGGCCTCGGCCAGCAGCTTCTCGTAGGCGGACAGGCGGGCCTTGCCCTTGGCCTGGCGGGCCTTGGGCGCCATCCGGACCCAGTCGAGCTCGCGCTGCAGGGTGCGGCCCCGGGCGCTGTCGGCCTTGTCCTCCTGGGCCAGGCGGGCCTGCTTCTGCTCCAGCCAGGACGAGTAGTTGCCCTGGAACGGGATGCCCCGGCCCCGGTCGAGCTCGAGGATCCAGCCGGCCACGTTGTCGAGGAAGTAGCGGTCGTGGGTGATGGCCACGACGGTGCCGGTGTAGTCCCGCAGGTAGCGCTCGAGCCACGCCACCGACTCGGCGTCGAGGTGGTTGGTGGGCTCGTCGAGCAGCAGCAGGTCCGGGGCCGACAGCAACAGGCGGCACAGGGCCACCCGCCGGCGCTCGCCACCCGAGAGGGGACCGACCTCGGCGTCGCCCGGCGGGAGACGCAGAGCATCCATGGCCACCTCGAGCTTGCGGTCGAGGTCGTTGGCGCCCTTGGCCGCGATCTCGGCCTCGAGCCGGGCTTGCTCGTCGCCGATCTTCTCGTAGTCGGCATCGGGGTCGGCGTACTTGGCCAGGCAGGCGTCGTAGGCCGTGAGCAGCCCGGCCACCTCGGCCACGCCGTCCATCACGTTGCCCTTGACGTCCTTGCTCTCGTCGAGCTCGGGCTCCTGCTCCAGCATCCCGACCGAGAAGCCGGGCGAGAGGCGGGCGACGCCGGTGAACCCGTCGTCCTTGCCGGCCATGATCTGGAGCAGCGACGACTTGCCGGCGCCGTTGTGGCCGAGGACGCCGATCTTGGCCCCCGGGTAGAAGCTGATGTTGATGTCGCGCAGCACCTCCCGGTCGGGCGGGTAGAAGCGGCTGCACTTCTGCATGCTGAAGATGAACTGGGCGGCGTTGCTCATGGGACGTCCGAGGCTAGCGAGGGCCCTCCCGGCTCCCCCAGACCTACCAGTACGGATCGTGCTGGCGGTGGGGGATCCCGTCACGCTCCGCGGTGGCGTGTCAAGATCGGAGGCGACCGCGAGGACGGGGAGTCGACGTGAGCGGACACGAGGACGTGCAGGGGCCCGAGGAGCCGACGATCGAGACGACGGTCCGGGAGGCGGAGCCGCTGACCGGGGTCGCCGAACCCGTCGTGATCGACCTCCGGGCCGGCGTCGACACCGTCGCCGTCTACGAGGCCGAGGCCGCCCGCCGGGCCGCCGCCACCTAGCGCACTAGACCGGGACGCGGCGGAGCGACCCGGTCGCCACGTCGTAGACGGCGGCGGCCACCACGAGGTCCGGCCCCAGGAGGGGCTCGGCCCGAATCGTGGCCACGTCGTCGTGCACGGCCGCAGTGGGCTCGGCGATGGCACGGGGCCGGTAGCGGGCGATGGCGGCGTCGTCGACCGGGCGGCCGGTGGCCGCGGCCAGCTTCTCGCGCACGTCGTCGTCGGTGCCCACCAGGCCGCAGTCGGTGTGGGGCATGAGCAGCACCCGGGTGCCGCCGAGGAGCCGGACGGCCAGGATGAGCGAGCGCAGGGCGTTCTCGGTGATGCGGGCCCCGGCGCTGCGGATGATCTTGGCGTCGCCCGGCGCCAGGCCCAGGACGGCCAGCGGGTCGATCCGGCTGTCCATGCAGGTCACCACGGTGAGGCCGCGGGCGGCGTGGCCCGAGAGGTCGCCCAGGGCGAAGCCCTCGGCGTAGGCGGCGTTGCCCGCCCACACGTCGGCGAAGGGGTCGTCCGGGGACACGACGGCAGCCATGGCCAAGAGGATGGTCCGATCCGTGGTCAGGGGCGAAAACGGGAGTGGGGGT
>DASYLG010000381.1:0-6619 GCA_036009685.1 Iamia sp.
GTCAGCCAGGTCGTGGCCCAGGTGTACGGGAACGACGCCGCCGTCGCCTTCGCCGGCAGCCAGGGCAACTTCGAGCTCAACGTGTACCTGCCGGTGATCGCCCGCAACCTCCTCGAATCGATCACCCTCCTGGCCAACGTCAGCCGGCTCTTCGCCGACCGGGCCCTGGCCGGCATCGAGGCCGACCGCGACCGGTGCCGGGCCTACGCCGAGGCCACCCCCCAGGCCGCCACCGCCCTCAACCCCGTCCTCGGCTACGAGCGGGTGGCGGCGCTGGTCAAGGAGAGCGCCAAGACCGGCAGGACGATCCGCCAGGTCGTGCTCGACGCCGGGATCATGGACGAGGCCGAGCTCGACCGGGCCCTCGACCTCCTCTCCCTCACCGAGGGTGGCGTCCCCGACGCCCGCTGACCCGGACCGATCCTGTCCGGGTCGGTGGGTACGGTCGCTCCCATGGTCGATGAACGCACCGTCCCGCTCGATTGGCACCAGCAGGCCCTCGAGCAGCTGACCGTCCACTGGGAGGCCCTGGTCCGGCCCAAGCTGGAGGGGCTCACCGATGCCGAGCTCCACTGGGAGCCGGTCCCCGGCGCCTGGGGGGTCCGGCCCCGCGCCGAGGCCACCAGCCCGCAGGCGGCCGGGACGGGGGAGTGGGTGATCGACTTCGCCTTCCCCCCGCTCGACCCGCCCCCCTTCACCACCATCGCCTGGCGGCTGTGGCACGTCATCGAGGGCGTCCTCGGCGGACGGGCCAGTGCCCACTTCGGCGACGGCAGGGGGATCGACTACGAGGGCCGCGAGTACGCCCCCGACGCCGCCGGCACCATCGCCGCCCTCGACGACGCCTACGACCGCTGGACCAGCGGGGTCCGTGACCTCGGTCCCGACGGCATGGACCGGGCCTGTGGCCCCCACGAGGGCCCCTACGCCGACTCCCCCTTCGGCGCCCTCGTGCTCCACATCAACCGGGAGGTGATCCACCACCTGGCCGAGGTCCTGGCGCTGCGCGACCTCCATCGCATCGGCGACGGCGGGATGCTGCCGCGTCGGCGGGCCACGGCGCCCCACACCTTCCAGGTCACCTTCGACGCCGTCGACCCTCACGCCCAGGCCCGCTTCTGGGCCGCGGTCATGCACTACGAGGTCGAGGAGCAGGACGGCTTCGTGCGGGGCCTTATCGAGAAGGCCATCGTGGGCGACGACGACGTGATCGAGATCGACGGCCTGATGTACTTCCGCGAGGGTGCCGGCATCCGGCCCCCCGGCGCCGAGGACGCCGAGATGCGGGACAACAAGCGGATCTTGTTCATGGCCGTGCCCGAGCCCCGGATCGCCAAGAACCGGGTCCACCTCGATCTCCACGCCGGCGCCCGCGACGACACCGAGGAGGGCCGGGCCCGTCTCGAGGCCGAGATCGAGCGGCTGGAGGGGCTCGGGGCCACGGTCCTCTACCGCCACGACGACATCGACGGGCGCTGGGTGACCATGGCCGACCCCGAGGGCAACGAGCTCTGCCTGATCTGATGATCGGGGGTCGGGGAGGGTTCGGTCTGGCCACCTCCTAGAGTGGTAGTGCGAACACGTTGAGTGATCGGCCTCGGCAGCTCGTGGGGGTCGCAACGTGCGGTGGAGGACCACCATGACAGCCCCGATCCGACGTCTCCTCGGCGCCGCCGCGCTGAGCGGCACCCTGGCCCTGGCGGCCATCGCCCCCCCGGCGGTGGCCTACCCCGAGGCCCCCGGCACCATCGCCGTCGACGGCACCTGCGAGGGCGAGCTGCGCCGCCTCCACGACCATGCCCGGGCCAGCGCCCGGCTCCCCGCCCTGCGCGAGGACCCCTCCATCGACCAGATCGCCCGGGCGTGGGCCTTCGACCAGGCCCGCACCCGCACGCTGGCCCACAACCCGCAGCACACCACCCAGATCGCCCGATCCGTGCCCAGCTGGCAGCGCATCACCGAGAACGTCGGCTACGCCCCGACCGCGGCCCGTCTCCAGGACGCCTACATGGCGTCGTCCGGGCACCGGGCCAACATCCTCGACAGCAAGGTCCAGCGCATCGCCATCGGCTGCGTGCGCGACGCCAACGGGCGGCTGTGGTCGACGGTGAACTTCGTCGGCGCCACCGGGACCATCGCCGATCGGCGGCCGACGCCGTTCCGCTCGGCCGGTGACGCCTCGTCCCGCCTCCGGTGGTGGCTCCTCGCCGACGGCCCCGACGCCGGCCAGGTCGAGGCCGACGCCACCCAGCTCCTCGGGACGTGGACGGCCGCCGACCTGGCCGCCTACCTGGCCGGCTCGTCCACCCACGCCGGGCGGGTGCCCAGCGCGGTCCGCCTGTACGGGGCGGCCTTCGACCGCGTCCCCGACGCCGCCGGCCTCACCTTCTGGATCCAGCAGCGTCAGCGGGGGGTGACCCTCGACAAGATGGCGACCAGCCTCGCCGCCTCGGCGGAGTTCCAGAAGCTCTACGGCGACCTGGACGACCGGGCCTTCGTCGAGCAGGTGTACCGCAACGTCCTCGATCGGGAGCCCGACGCCTCCGGCACGAGCTACTGGGTGGAGCGGCTGCGGGCCGGGGCCAGCCGGGGCTCGGTCCTCGTCGGCTTCAGCGAGTCGGGTGAGAACAAGACCGCCACCCTGGCGGACGTGACCGTCTCGTGGGCCTTCGCCCAGCTGATCGGGCGGGTCCCCACGGCGGGGGAGCGGCTGCAGTGGGCCACGCTGCTCCGCGCCGGCACCACGGCCGAGACGCTGGTCCGGTCGCTGGCCGGCAGCGACGCCTTCGCCCGCCGGGTCGCGGCCGGCAGCTACTGAGGACGCACGGCCCGAGGGCCCCGGCCCGGTGGCGGGTTCTCAGGTGTCGCGCATCCGACGACTGAGCTCGTCGAGCCGGCGCCGCTCGTCCTTGCTGAGCGAGTCGATGCCGGACTGACCGATCTTGTCGAGCAGGACGTCGAGCTCGGCCTGCTCCAGACGGGAGGGGCCGGCGGGCGAGAACCCCGACGGGGAGCTCCACGGCCCCTGCGTCACGGTGCCCCGGGCGCCCTTGGCCCGCCGCCCCTTGACCCGCCGCCCGCCCGAGGGCGAGGCGGCGCCGACGCGGGGGACGAACGGCAAGACGTCGACCAGGCCGCACACGGCAGCGCCGATGGTCATGATGACGACCGACGCGGCCTCGAGGAGGAGGATCCCCCAGAGCCGGTCGCCCACCAGCCCGAGCACGTCGACGGCGGCGAAGACGGCGACCAGGATCCAGATGGGGATGCCGAAGAACCATGGCTCCTGCGGGTTCCGCACCGCGATCACCACGAGCAGGGCGAAGGCCAGGATGCTGAGCCCGTAGCCGACGCCGGTCTCGGCGGTGAGGGGGAGGGCGGTGACGACGACGCCGGCCAGGATCGCAGTGACCCCCATCAGCACCAGGAACCGCACCCGCCCGATCTCGTCCTCGATCCGGTGGCCCACGAACCAGAAGAAGGCCAGGGTGATGATCACCCAGATGCGGTCGGGCGGGTTGACCAGGGGCCAGGTGACCAGGCGCCACACCTCGCCGTCGCGCACGGCGTCGCCGAAGAACATGAAGTTGGCGAGGAACACCTTGTCGACGGCGTAGACGAACATCGAGACCACGCCGAGGGCGACCATGATCGCCGTGGTGGTGATCTCGATCTCCCCGACCCGGAACCAGCCCTTCCGTCCGGGGTGGGACGGCATCGAGAACGAGTAGCGGGACACGCCCCGACGGTAGTCGTGGGGGACCGGCCGGCCCGATGCGGCCGGCCTGGTCAGACCGGGGAGCCGCCGAAGGGGGCCGGGGCGCCCGGCGGCGGGACCTCGACCTTCGACCACGACATCATCTGGCTGAGGGTGGCGACGGCGTCGTCCCACGCCGACGGGTCCCAGCCCTCGGCCGAGCTGACGACGACCCGGTCCTGCCGCAGGTGCACGAAGGCGGGGAGCCGATCGAGGCCGACGCCCCGGACGAACGAGCGGTCGGCGTCGCAGAACGTGAGCAGCCGGTCGGCCCACGGGCCGAGGAAGGTGCGGGCGTCGGCCGCGTCGGCGGTGACCACCCAGCCGACCCGGCAGTCGGCGCCGACGAACTCGGTGAGGATCTCGCCGGCGGTGTCGATCAGCCAGGAGCTCTCGGAGGTGAACGGGTCGAGCACGACCACGGCCAGCTGGAAGGTCGTCAGCCAGTCGTCGAGGCTGGCGGTGTCGCCGCTCAGGGCGGTGAGGGAGACGCTCTCGGGGACCTGCTCGGCGACGGGCACGGCCAGAAGGTAGCAACGCCCCGGGAGCGCCCCGAAACCGTCGGCGTTGGTAGGTTCGACCCCGTGCTCGCCTCCGTCGGATCCACGCCGTACAAGATCGTCCTCCTCCTCCACATCCTCTCGGTGATCGTGGCCTTCGCCCCGGCCTTCGTCTGGCCCATCGTCAACGTCCAGACCCGCAAGACGGGCGAGAAGGTCCCGTCGGGCGTCGCCGGCCTGGTCGCGCGGAACACGATGACCATCCACGGCCCCGCCCTGGTCCTCTCCGGCCTCTTCGGGATCATCCTCGTGGTCATGTCCGACGAGGTCTGGGAGTTCTCGCAGACGTGGGTCTCGCTGGCCTTCCTCGTGTGGTTCGGCCTGCTCGGGGTGGTGTTCGGCGGGATCCTCCCATCCGAGAAGAAGATCGCCGGCGGCGACGAGACGGCCGAGAAGAAGGTCGCCATGTTCGGCGGCATCGCCCACACGCTGTTGCTGGTGATGCTGATCCTCATGATCTGGAAGCCGGGGGCCTGACCTGCACCCGATCGAGCACCTCCGCTACGTCGCCCGGGCCGGTGGGGTCGATCCCGTCGACCTGGCGTCGGAGGCGGCCCACGCCCTCGGCGCCTTCGACGACGACCCGGCGGGGCTGGTCGCGGCCGCCCGCCAGCTGGTGGCCCGCCACCCGGCCGTCGGCCCATTGTGGTGGCTGTGCAGCCGGGTGCTCGTCGCCCCCGACCCGATGGTCGAGGGCCTGGCCGCATCGGCCGAGCTGGCCGACGACCCCACCGACGGGGTGCTGGCCGCCTTCCTGCCCGACGAGTCCCGTCTGCTGATCGTCGGCTGGCCGCCCACGGTGGTACCCGCGCTCGCCCGCCGGGGCGACCTCGACGTGCTGGCCGCCGACGACGGCACCGGCGTCGACGTCGGCCGGGCTCTCGGCCGGGTCGACATCCCCGTCGTCGACGTGACCACGCAGGCCGTCGGGGCGGCGGCGGCCACCGTCGACATCGTCATCCTGGAGGCGTCGGTCGCCGGGCCGACCTCGGCGGTCTGCGCCCCCGGCAGTCGGGCCGCCGCCGCCGTGGCCCGGGCCGCGGGCCGGACGGTGTGGCTGGTGACGCCGGTGGGCCGGGTCCTGCCCGGTCCGACCTACGACGCCTGCCTGGCCGGCGCCGTCGACCCGGACGAGCCGTGGGAGTCCGACCTCGATGTCGTCCCCCTCGACCTCGTCGACCGCATCGTGGGCGTCGACGGTCCCGTCGACGTCGCCACCGGCGTCCGCACCCCCGGCTGCCCCGTCGCCCCCGAGCTCCTGGTCAAGAGCCGCACCCCCGGCAGCCACCGCGCCTGACGCCAGCGCCAGCCAGACGACGCCCGCCGCACGACCCGACCGGTCTCCCGCGAGACACCGGCGGCCCGGCGCAGCCGCAGGGGGTCTGGGGGGAACCCCCAGGCGAAGAGCCGTGGGCCCGAGGAACGAGGGCTCCGGCTCTGGGAAGACCTTCAGCCCCGAGCGCAGCGAGGGACCGTCAGTTCGAGGAAGAAACGAGCGAAGCGAGGCTTCTGACGAGACTCAATACGTCCCCTCGAGCTTGCGGTGGTCCCAGGTGACGGTCTTCTCGGGGTGGAGGAGCATGGCGACGCGCTTGTTGATGACCATCTCGGCGGCGGCGAGGCGGTCGTCCTCGCCGACCTCGGGGTGGTAGCGCTGGAGGACCGAGACGGCGATCGAGAGCAGGGTGTCGTGGTCGTCGGTGATCTCCATGGTGCCGACCAGCTCGACGCCCTGGAGGTTCTCGTAGCGGTCGCCCGCCTCGACCAGGGCCGTGATCCGGCCGTCGCGCCGGAGGTTCTGGACCTTCTGCGACTTGTGGAAGGTCTCGAAGCCGATGGTCCCGTCGGCGGTGAAGCCGTACCACATGGCCACCAGGTGGATGGTGCCGTCGTGGTTGTGGGTGGCCAGGTTCATGGTGCGGGGCCCGTCGAGGAAGGCCTCGACCTCCTCCGGCGTCATCTTGATCAGGTCGCGACGTGACATCGGTCGATCATGCCCTCCCTGGGTAGGGTGCGCGCCATGGGTCAGAACGTGGAGTTCACCAACGGCGACGAGACCGCCAACGGCTACCTGAGCGTGCCGGAGAGCGGGTCGGGCCCCGGCCTGATCGTCATCCAGGAGTGGTGGGGACTGGTCGACCACATCCGGGACGTGTGCGACCGGTTCGCGGCCGAGGGGTTCGTGGCCCTGGCGCCCGACTTCTACCACGGCGAGACCACCAGCGAGCCCGACGAGGCCGGCAAGCTGATGATGGCGCTGAACCTCGACCAGGCCGTGGCCGACATGTCGGGCGCCATCGCC
>DASYLG010000382.1:0-4308 GCA_036009685.1 Iamia sp.
TCCTCTTCGTCAACACCGTCGCCGCCGCCGAGAAGGCCACCGGGATCACACGTCCGTGAGCGCGCTCCCGGCGGCCGAGCTGGTCGACGACCCGGGCCGGAGGGCCGACCTGGCCCGGTGGCTGGCGGACCGGCTGGACGCCTCCGTGACCGTCACCGCCCTGGGCCGGCCCCGCAGCGGGTACTCGGCCGAGACGGCGGTGGTCGAGGCCGAGGTCGACGGCGAGCCCCGCCGATTCGTGGTCCGGGCCCAGACGCCCGACCCGCCGATCTACCCGCGGCAGGGGTCCGTGACGCTCGACGTCGAGGTCCAGTACCGGGTGATGGCCGCGCTGGCCGGGCACTCGGACGTCCCCGTGGCCCCGCTGATCGGCTTCGAGACCGGCGACGAGCCGTGGGGGGCGCCGTTCTTCGTGATGGGTCACGTCGACGGCGAGGTGCCGGTCGAGTCACCGCCGTACCCCAGCGAGGGCTTCTTCGCCGAGGCCACGCCGGAAGGCCGGGAGACGCTGGTGCTCTCGGCGATCGAGGTGCTGGCCGCGGTCCACCGGGTCGACTGGCGGGGGGCGGGCCTCGACTGGCTGCTCCCGGCCGACGGGTCGCCGCCGGGGACGGCGCACCAGCTCGGGCTGTGGCGGGGCTACGCCGAGGTCGAGCTCGACGGCCGGCCGTTCCCGGAGCTCGACGACGCCTTCGTCTGGGTCGCCGCCCACCTGCCCGCCGACGAGCCGGTGACCCTGTGCTGGGGCGACGGTCGGCCCGGCAACGTGATCTTCGGACCCGATCTGCGCCCGCTCTGCGCCACCGACTTCGAGGCGGTGGCCATCGCCTCGCCGGACCAGGACCTCGGCTGGTGGCTGATGTTCGACCGCACCATGCACGAGAACGCGTGGGGTCACGAACGGACCGATCGGCCGCCCGGCGAGCCGACGCGGGCCGAGCAGGTCGCCCACTACGCGGCCGTCGCCGAGCGGGACCCGGCGGCGCTCGACGTCCACGAGGTCTTCGCCGCCGCCCGCTACGCCGCCATCGTGGTCCGGGTGATGAACCGGTTGGTGGCCCGCGGCGACGTCGACGCCGACCACACGATCTGGCGCGAGAACCCGGCGGCGGCCTGCCTCGTGGCGCTGGTGGCCGAGCGGGTCCGATGACCGAGACGCCCGCGGCCCGCCGCGTGGTGATCGACCCCGACGCCCATCCCGACGACGGCTTCCACGTCCCCACCGACGACGACCCGGCGTGGACCGAGACCTGCTGGTTCACCTTCACCGTGCCCGAGCGGGACCTGTCGGCCCAGCTGTACCCCTTCTTCCGGCCCAACCTGGGCGTCGTTGCCGCCGGCGCCTACGTGTGGGACCCGACCGGCGACCAGGTCTGGAGCTGCCGCTACGCCAAGAACTTCTGGCACCTGCCCCTGCCGGCCCAGCCGCTGACCGACATCGCCCTGGCCAACGGCATCCGCTACCGCACCCTCGAGCCGGAGCACCGCTACCACGTCGTCTACGACGATCCCGACGGCGACGCCCTCCACATCGACGTCACCTTCACCGGTGTCGCCCCGCCGAGCCGGTTGGGCGACTCCCACCTCGACCAGCCCTGCCGGGTCGAGGGCCGGATCGTGCTCGACGGCGAGGACATCGGCGTCGACGGGTTCGGCTTCCGGGACCGGTCGTGGGGCCACCGCCCCCAGGTCGGCGAGCTGCTCGTGGGCGGGTTCGCGGCGCACGGCGGCTACAGCTACGCCACCGCCTCGGAGGACGACGCCTTCCACACGATCACCATGGACTGGGGCGAGGGCTGCCGCTCGATCCACGGCTTCCTGCTCCGCGACGGCACGCGCGCCCCGCTGGCCGAGGCCGTGCGGGAGGTCGTCGTCCGCGACGCCGACGGCTTCCCGGTGCGGGTTCGCATCACCGGTACCGACGAGCTGGGGCGGAGGCTCGAGGCCGAGGGCCGCTGCCGCAACCGGCTGGTGTTCCCCATCAACCCGAACCTGCTGACCGTCAACTGCCTCGTCGAGTGGACCTTCGGCGCCGTGGTCGCCGTGGGCGAGGACCACGACAACTGGAGCGCGGCCTCGATCCGCCGCCACGTGCGCTCCACCCGCGGCCTCTCGCCCTGAGGGCGGTCGTCAGTCGCGGACGACAGGGGCACCACGGTTCGGCGCTGGATGCGCCACCCGGCCGGAGTGCGGACGACGACGTCCTCGTAGACCACGGTGCCGGCGGCGCCGTCGGCACTCACCGACAGGCCCTTGGACCGCACGCCCGCCGTGCCGTCGTCGCGCCCGGTCACCAGCACGTTGGTGACGTGGTGGCCGGCGGGCTGGTCGCCGGGGGCCGAGGCGAACAGGGCCTCGATGGCCGGCAGGCCCCGCACCTCGCCCAGCCCGTAGGCCGTCACGTCGTAGACGGCGTCCTCGGTGAGGAGCAGGTGGAGCTCGTCGCTCCGGCGGTCGTCGGCGAGGTGGCCGTGCAGGGAGACCAGCTCGTGGATGGCGAGGCGGTCATCGGCGGAGAGCATCATCGGGTCGCCTCGGTCGGCGCTACTGGACGTTCTTCTTGGTGTAAGCCCGGACGGCGAGAGGGGCGAAGATGCAGATGATGATGGCCACCCAGATCCAGCTGTAGAGGACCGGGTTCTGGAGGGACCACGGGGCGTTGCCCGCCGGTGCGACCGACGGGTTGCCGAACAGCTCGCGCAGGGAGTCGGACAGGGTGGTCACCGGGTTCCACTCGGCGATGGTGCGCACGACCCCGGGCATGCCCTGGAGGGGCACGAAGGTCGAGGCGATGAACGTCAGGGGGAAGATCACGGCGAAGCCGAGGCCGGTGACGCCCTCGGGGGTGCCCACCATGGCGCCGAGCCAGATGCCGACCCAGATCATGGCGAAGGCGAAGGCGATGGCGAGGCCGTAGGCCGAGACCGTCTCGACGAGGCTGCCCCGGATGCGCCAGCCGATGGCGTAGCCGGTGACCGACATGATGATGATCGGCAGCATCGTCTTGATGAGATTGGACACGGCGTAGCCGGCGATGACGGCGCCCCGGGCGATGGGCAGCGACCGGAAGCGGTCGATGGCCTGGTTCTTCTGGTCGTTGGCGATGCTCATGGCCGCGCCGAAGGCGGTGAAGACCAGGGTCTGGGCCATGATCCCGGCCAGCAGGAACTCGCGGTAGACGCGCGGCTCGTCGGGGAAGCCGGGGATCCGGATCGAGCCGCCGAAGACGAAGGCGAACAGCACCACGAACATGATCGGCTGGATCGTGGCGTCGCTCAGCTGCTCGGGCTGGCGCTTCATGTGGATGAGGCCCCGCTTGGCCAGCACCCACGTGTCATGGAGCAGGCCGCGGCTGGGCCGGGCGGCGGGCGAGGCCTCCGGGGTGGGGCCGGGGTCGCCGGTCGACCCCTTGCCCAGGTCGATCTCGGTGGTGGGTGCGGTCATGAGGAGGCCTCCAACAGCTCGTTCTCGTCGTCCATGGGCTTGCCGGTGAGGGTGAGGAACACCTCGTCGAGGGTGGGTTGGCGCAGGCTGAGGTCCTCGACCCCGAGCCCGCACTCCGCCAGGGCGTTGGCCACCTTGCCCAGGCCGGCCACGCCGTCCTGGGTGGGCGCCACCGCGGTGCGGACGGGACGGTCGATCACCGGCTCGGAGCCGGTGAGCCGGCCCAGGATCTCGGCCGCCTCGTCGAGCCGCCCGACGTCGGACACGGTGACGCCGATGTTGTCGCCCCCCACCTGGCGCTTGAGGCTGCGGGCATCGCCGTGGGCGATCACCTTGCCGTGATCGACGACGAGGATGTCGTCGGCCAGGCGGTCGGCCTCGTCGAGGTACTGGGTGGTGAGGAGGATCGTGGTGCCGCCCTCGGTCAGGGTGTCGAGCACGTCCCACAGCTCGGTCCGGGCTCGAGGGTCGAGCCCGGTGGTGGGCTCGTCGAGGAAGAGGATCTCGGGATCGGCGATCAGGGTCGTCGAGAGGTCGAGCCGGCGCCGCATGCCGCCGGAGTACTCGCCGACGACCTTGTCGCCGGCGTCGGCCAGGTTGAACTGCTCGAGCAGCGCCCCGGCCCGGGTCCGGGCGTCGCCGCGGGAGAGCTGTTGGAGCTCGCCGATCATGACCAGGTTCTCCCGGCCGGTGAGGAGCGGGTCGACGGTGGCGTCCTGGGCCGCCAGCCCGATGCGCCGCCGCACCTCGGTGGGGTGGGTCCGGACGTCGAAGCCGGCGACGGTGGCGGTGCCCTCGTTGGCCCGCGACAGGGTGGTGAGGATGCGCACGGTGGTGGTCTTGCCGGCGCCGTTGGGGCCGAGG
>DASYLG010000383.1:0-2428 GCA_036009685.1 Iamia sp.
ACATCACCGGCGACCTGATGGCCCTGGCCCCGGCCGGGCGCCGCCTGCTCTTCCTGGAGGGCGGCTACGACCTCGACGGCCTGGCCGACTCGGTGGGCGCCGCCCTGGGCCGGGTGGCGGGCGTCGACCACCGCCCCGAGCCGTCGACCTCGGGGGGCCCGGGGAGCGACGCCGTGGCCGCCGCCGCCGAGGTCCACCGCCGCGTCCAGGGCTGACGCCGCACCGTCCGACATCCTCAGGATCCGGCTCCCACGGCCGACGGTGGTGGGGTCGCGGTTCCGCCGCGCCAGAGACCCGACCCCGCGGAGAACCCCCGTGCCCGACCTGGCCCACCTCCTCCACCACCTGGCCGAGCGGCGCGGCTCCGACCTGATCGTGAAGGTCGGCTCCGCCCCCCACGTGCGCGTCGACGGCCACCTCCAGCCGACCGACATGCCGCCCATGGGGCCGGCCGAGATCGAGCAGGTCCTCACCGAGCTGCTGCCGGTGGCCAAGGCCGAGGAGCTGTTGGAGCGGGGCGAGGTCGACGTGGCCCACGGCGTGGCCGGGGTCGGCCGCTTCCGGATCAACGTCTTCCGCCAGCGGGGCTCGCTCAGCCTGGCCATCCGCCGGGTCGTCCCCGGGGCCCCCGCCATCGCCGACCTGAACCTGCCCGCCGCGGTGGAGAAGCTGGCCATGGAGGACGCCGGTCTCATCGTCGTCGCCGGGCCGGCGGCGTCGGGCAAGACGACCACCGTCGCCGCCATCCTCGACCACGTCAACGCCACCCGGGCCCGCCACATCGTCACCATCGAGGACCCCATCGAGGTCCTGCTGTCCGACAAGCGGTCGCTGGTGAGCCAGCGCGAGATCGGCAGCGACGCCATGTCGGTGGCCGAGGCCCTGCGCCGGGTCGGCCGCCAGAACGCCGACGTGATCTTCGTCAGCGACATCCCCGACGCCGCCTCCGCCGAGCGGGTCGTGGCCGAGGCCCTGTCCGGGCGTCTGGTCGTCGTGACCATGGCCGCCCTCACCGCCGCCGAGACCATCTCCCGGCTGGTCGACTTCTACCCGCCGCACCTCCAGCGCCAGGCCCGCTACTCGATCGCCCAGGTGCTCCGGGGCGTCATCGCCCAGCGGCTGCTCGACCGGGTCGACGGTCGGGGTCGGGTCCCGGTGGTCGAGGTGCTGATCGGCACCCAGAAGATGACCGAGGCCATCGCCCAGGGCGCCGACGAGGCCACCCTGGAGGCCCTCATGCGCGAGGGCGAGTACCACGGCATGCAGAGCTTCGACCAGGCCCTCCTGAACCTCTACCAGGACATGGTCATCAGCGTCCGCGACGCGGTGGCCGCCGCCTCCCGCCCCGAGGACCTCCGCATCGCCATGCAGCACGCCGGCATGGCCGCCGCGTACTAGTCCTCTCGTCAGAGACGCTCGCTTCGCTCGGAGTCAGCCCTCCGCCGGCTCCTCGGGGGGCGTGACGGCGTTCGCCTGCCACCAGGCCGACCAGCGGGCCTCCAGGGCGTCGCGCTCGTCGTCGTCCAGGCCGTAGGTCGACGAGATGGTCATGGCCGGCGTGCCCTCGTCGGTGCCACCCGGGACGACGGCGGCCACCAGCAGGCCGTCGCCCCAGGCATCGACGGTGAGGCCGACCTGGCGGGAGGAGCGGAACCGGACGGTGCCGGCGAGGACGTCGCCGGGGCCCGTCGTCACCTCGTAGCGGTCGCCGGGCGACGCGTCGACGGCGAGGCCGAGCGTCACCAGCGGGTCGCCCGGCAGCAGGCCCGTCCCGAACACGGTGCGGCGGGCCTCGCCGGGGTGGCGCTCGATGGCGAAGGCGAGGGTCTGGAAGAAGGTCAGCCAGCCCTCCTCGATGTGGTCGATCTCGGCGTGGAAGTACTCCCAGCCCTCGAGGCTCACGTCGATCACCCGGGTCACGCGCACGACGGCCCCGTCACCGACCTCGGTGACCTCGATGAGGTGTGGGCCGGTGCGCAGGGTGCGCGCCGCCTCGTCGACCTCGATGGCGGTGTCGATCATCTCGGGGAGCTCGGTCCCGGTGGGCACCTCGCCGAGGAAGATCATGGCGATCTCGTCCTCGAAGCCGGGGTACTCCCAGCCGAACCACCGGGCGATCTCGTCGGGGTCGCGCAGGGCGCGCCAGACCTCGTCGGCGCGGGCCCCGACGGTGACGGACAGGAAGGGCTCCGGGCTCACGGGGTCTCCTCGCGGGGGCGGTTTGGGGAGGGGTGTCCGCCGACGACGAGGCGGTAGGGACGGCCGTCGGGGTCGTGCCCCTCGGCCACGACGGCGGCGACGGCCTCGGCCAGCCGGTCGGTGAAGCGCAGGACGTCGGCCGGGGTGGTGAAGGCGACCTCGGCCTCGACCGTGAAGGTCAGGAGCCGGGTGCCCTCGGCGGTCGCGGCCGCCTGCATCCGGCTCACGT
>DASYLG010000384.1:0-7584 GCA_036009685.1 Iamia sp.
AGGAGGTCCCACACCTCGGCCGGCGGCACGACCATCTGGCGCTCGAACACGATGCGCCACGTCCCGTCGTCGGCCACGGTGTCCTCGGCCGGCTGGTCGAGCCCGAAGACGGCGACCAGCTCCTCGTGGCGGGCGATGGCCCTCGTCGGCTCGGGGACGGGCTCGTCGGCCAGGTGGGCCTGGAGCCCCGCACCGCACTCGCCCCAGCCGGCGCCGAAGCTGGCGGCGCCGGCCCGATCGTCGAAGGTGTGGAGCAGGACCAGCTCGGTGCCGTCGGCGACGGGGCTCAGCTCGAACCGGAGGTGGTCGGTGTCCCACGTGAACCCGAGCAGGCGGGGCGGCTCGCAGTCGGTGACGACACCGGTGAGCTCCGGCATCCCCTCCATCGGCGCCCCGAACCGGACCTCGGCGCCCACCCGGGGCTCGAGCTCGACGGTGGCGGGGAACCAGACCTTCAGGTGCTCGGGCTCGCTGACCGCCCGCCACACCGTCTCGATCGGGTGCGGGTAGCGGCGCTCGAGCCGGACGCTCCAGCGGTCGGGTCCGGCGGGGGCGAAGGTGTCGGTCATCGGTCGTCCTCCTCCATGGTGTCGAGATGGGCCCCGAGGGCGTCGAGGCGGTCGGCCCACATCCAGCGGTAGGGCTCGAGCCAGGCGTCGAGGGCGGCCAGCGGCTCGGGACGGAGCCGGTAGCGGCGCCGCGGGCCGTCGACCTCCACCGCCACCAGGCCGGCCTCGCGCAGCACGCGGAGGTGCTTGGAGGTGGCCGGCTGGGCCAGGCCGATCGTCTCGGCCAGCTCGCCCACCAGGTGAGGGCGCTGGCGGAGCCGGTCGAGGATGGCCCGGCGGTGGGGCTCGTGCAGCACGTCCAGCGCCGTCGGGGTCATGACTCCACCATGCCTCATGAGGCATATTCCCGTCAAGGCATGGCTCGGCGGTCCGCCCGAGACCGAGGCCGATTCCTTGTTGCGCGTCTGGGCCGGTCGGGGGTTTGAACGAGTGGGAACCTCATGACGGACATGACCACCGATGAGCAGAGTGCCTACGAGGAGTTCGCTCGACGAGCGGGGCAGGGCCTCGTCCGAGCGTTCGTCCCGGTGCGCGGCCTCGATGACGCCCCCGACGCCGCGGCCGAGGCCCTGGCCTACGCATGGGAGCACTGGGAGCGAGTGGGCGCCATGGACAACCCGATGGGGTATCTCTACCGCGTCGGACAATCCCGAACGCGTCGCCGCCGTCCAGGGTTGCTCCCCGCGCCGGAGGCCGTCGGGATGCCCGACGTCGAACCGGCGTTGGTCCCGGCTCTCCGGGCGCTCCCCGACACCCAGCGGACGGCGATCTGGCTCGTCCACGCGTGCGGGTGGACCTACGTCGAGACCGCCGAGGCCATGGGCGTGAGCCCATCGGCCGTCGGCACGCACGTGAAGCGGGCCATGGATCGCCTGCGGGCGGGTTTGGAGGTCGACTCTCGTGCATGACGTCGTGGAGCAGCTACGAACATACGGCGAGGCCGTCGAATCGGCTGCGCTCGGCCGGGCGCCGTCAGAGCCGGGCCAGGCCGGCATCTCGCCGCCCGGCGACGCCGGCACGGTGCCGCATCGGTCGGGGAGGCGCGTGAGCCGCCAGGTGGTCGTGGCGGGGGTCGCGGTGGCCGCCCTCGCCGCCGGATCCGTCGCCGTCTGGCGGGTGAACGGCACCGACCCGGATGGCCGCGTCGTGACGGCGGAGCCGACGGTCTCGACGTCGGACCCGGAGCCGACGGTCTCGACGTCGGGCCCGGCGGCGACGACCTCGCCGTCCACCTCGGAGGCGACGACCTCGCCGTCCACCTCGGAGGATCCGGCCGACGCGTCCCCTGGCGATCTTCCCTACTTCCGTCCCGCACCCGGTTGGGAGGCGCTCCCGGAAGGCGCGGGGGCGACCGCCGCCAACATCCCGCTCGGCCCGGCCACGCTGGCGGGCAACGTGCCCTGGGACACGGTGGATCGCCTCGAGGACGGTGACGTCGTCTTGTTCGCCATGCTCCTGCCGATGGGCGACCGGCCGGCCGTGGACGCCGACTTCCCGCCACGCGAGCTTCCCCTCTCGCTCGAGGACGCCGAACCCACCAGGTTCGAGGGGCAACCGGATCACATCTACGGCGAGCGCATGACGGCCCAGGTCGACGGCTGGAAGATCGATCTGCTCGTCTTCTACGGCGGGACCGCTCCGACCGAGCCGACCGAGCCCAGTGCTCAGACCGTCGCCGCCGCCCAGGAGCAGCTGGCCCTTCTTGTCGTCCCGGGCCGCACCGGAGGGTGACGGCCTGGCCCGGCAAGACTTACCGGTGGTAACAATGGGGGATGAAGGACTTCAGGGACAAGGTGGCGGCCATCACCGGGGCGGCGTCGGGGATCGGCCGCAGCCTCAGCCTCGAGCTGGCCCGCCGGGGCGCCCACCTGGCCCTGTCCGACGTCGACGAGGCCGGCCTGGCCGAGACCGAGCTGCGGGCCAAGCGGCTCGGCGTCGAGGTCACCACGGCGCGGGTCGACGTGGCCGATCGGGCCGCGGTGGAGGCCTGGGCCGACCAGGTCGTCTCGGACCACGGGCGGGTCAACCTGATCGCCAACAACGCCGGCGTGGCCGTGGGGGCCACCGTCGAGGGCACCAGCTACGAGGACCTCGAGTGGCTGATGGGCATCAACTTCTGGGGCGTCGTGTACGGCACCAAGGCCTTCCTCCCCCACCTCAAGACGGCGGGCGAGGGCCACGTCGTCAACATCTCCAGCATCTTCGGGCTGATGGGCATCCCGTCGCAGTCGGCCTACAACGCGGCCAAGTTCGCCGTGCGAGGCTTCACCGAGGCCCTCCGCATGGAGCTCGACATCGAGCGGTGCGGCGTCTCGGCCACGTCGATCCACCCGGGCGGGATCAAGACCAACATCGCCCGCAACGCTCGCATCGGCGGGGGCCTCGACGAGATCGGCCAGGACCCCGACGCCGCTCGCCGCGACTTCGAGAAGCTGTTCATCACCAGCCCCGACAAGGCGGCCCGCCAGATCGTCCGGGCCGTCCAGCTCGACAAGCGGCGGGCTCTCGTCGGCCCCGACGCCAAGGCCTTTGCCGCCCTGGCCAAGCTGCCGCCGGGCATCAACCAGCGCCTCGTCGCCCGGGGCGCCCGCCGCGGCCTCTAGCGCCCCGTTCCGTGTGCGCATCGATGCCGCAAACGGGCGAACCCGCACACGGAACGACTCAGCGGGGGCCGGTGTAGAGGGCTCTCGCGCGGTAGCGGAGGCGGTGGCGCGACTCCTCGCGGGCGTGGGCGACCCAGCCGGCGGTGCGGGCCACGGCGAACACGACCTCGGCGGCGCCGGCGACCAGACCGCCGGCGTCGAGCACCGCGCCCAGGGCCAGGTCGACGTTGAGAGGCGCCAACCGGCGGCGCCGCAGCTCGGCCATCACCGCGTCCACGGCGGCCCGCCGGCCGGGTGACGCCACGTCCCCGAGCTGGTCGAGGACCAGGACGGTGCGCGGGTCGACGTCCTCGTACACGGCGTGGCCGACCCCGGGGATCCAACCGCCCCGGCCGGTGGCGGCGTCGACGGCGGCCGCCGCGCCCCGACGGCGGGCGTCGACCAGCATGGCCCGCACCGGCTCGGCGGCGGCCCCGTGCAACGGCCCCGACAGGGTCGCCAGCCCGGCGAGGAGGGCGGCCTCGAGCCCGGCCCCCGTCGAGGTGGCCACCCGCACGCCGAGGGTCGAGGTGGCCAGCTCGTGGTCGGCCAGGGCGACGAGCGTGGCGTCGAGCAGGGCGACGGCGGCGGGACGGGCGGGCCGGGGGCTGACCCGGGCCCACACCTGGGCTGCCATCAACCCTCGGCGGGCTCCGGTCGGCGCCGGGCCGATCACGGGCAGGGCCGCCACCAGGGTGGCGATGATGGTGCGGGCCGCCTCGGGGCCGCGGGGGTCGCCGTCGGCCGGGGTGGGCGCGGGCCCGGCCCCGATGGCCGCGAGGGCCACCCGCAGCCGGGCGCCGGGGGCGACGTCGTCGGGCAGCCCGGCCTGCGCCGCCACCGCGGCGCGCACCCGGGCGGCATCCGCGGTCCACGGGCGCTCGGGCTCGCCCCGGTCGATCCCGGTCCAGAGCCAGGCCGCGGTGCGCTCGAAGCTCCAGCGCCCGACCACGTCCTCGATGGCGACGCCGCGGTACGACAGCCGGCCCTGGCGCTCGATCCGGGTGATCTCGGTGTCGATGGTGACCTCGAACCGACCGGGCCGCCGACCCCGCGCCGTGCGCTGGGCCAGGGCCGCGATCTGCTCGGGGTCGTAGCGGCTGCGCCCGTCGTGGGCGACCGACGCCAGGAGCCCCCGGCTGACGTAGGCGTACAGGGTCTGGGGCCGGACGCCGAGCCGTTCGCACGCCTGCCGGCTCGTGAGCCACCCCTCCGGGCCCCGTGTCACGCGACGGCAGGGGCCCGAGCGGCCCGTCGGCGACGAAGGAGCCGACATGAGCGGGCAAGCACGGCTGCTCTGGGCCGAGCCGCCAGGCGAGGACAACGGTCTCGGCGGATGAGTGTCGATCGCACACGACGATGATATTGATCTGGTCAACGTTGACCATCTGCCAGGTCGGGAGGAGGGTGACGGCATGAATGCCGACCTCGACGCCCTGGCCGATCTCTGGCGCTGGTTCGCCGACGAGGGGTTCGTCGACTCGCCGCTGTACACGGCCATCGCCGCGGGTGTCGCCGACGACCGCGAGCTGATCGAGCTCACCGTCGCCGCCGGGACCGCCCACGCCCAGTTCCCCAACGTCCTCATGGCCGCAGTCCACGAGCAGGTGCTGCTGGGCGCTGCCCCGGACCTGGCCGAGCACTACACCGGCCAGGCCACCGGCGACCCCTTCCCGGCCTTCCGGGCCACCGCCCTGGCCTCGCGCGACACCCTCCTGCCCCGCATGGCGAGCCAGTTCACCAACACCAACGAGGTCGGGCGCAGCGCCCTGATCGCCCCGGCCCTCACCCACGTCACCGCCGGATGGGTCGACGGGTGGGGGCTCGTCGAGGCCGGCGCCAGCGCCGGCCTCAACCTCCGCTACGACCGCTTCCACCTCGACTACGGCGAGGCCGGCTCCCTCGGCGACCCGGGCTCGCTGGTCCACGTCACCTGCTCCGACCGCACCGGCGCCCTGGTCGTCCCGGCGGCGATGCCGGAGCCGGTCGAGCGGGTCGGGCTCGACCAGAACCCGATCGACCTCAGCGACGAGGCCGCCCGACTCTGGCTGCTGGCGTGCACCTGGCCCGACACCGACCGGCTGGGCCGCACCGCCGCCGCCCACCAGCTGGTCGCCACCGACCCGCCCCGGCTCGTGACCGGCGACATGGTCGACGACCTGCCCGCCCTCCTCGCCGCCACCGCCCCGGGCCTCCCGATCGTGGTCCTCACGACCTGGGCCGTCGGCTACCTGGCCCCGGACCGGCGCACAGAGCTCGGCGAGGCCTTGGCCGCGGCGTCGACGTCGCGTCCGGTGGTGTGGGTGAGCGGCGAGGGGCCGGGCACGGCGCCGTTGGGCGAGGTCGACCTCGGACCCACGGCCGACGGCTCCACGCCCAGCGTGCTCGGCGCCGTGACCTACCGCGACGGACGGACGGCGGGCTCCGAGGTGCTGGCCGTGTGCCATCCCCACGGCCGCTGGATCGACTGGCGAGCGGGGCCCGCCCCGAGCCGTCGTGGTTGAGACCGGCGCCGGGCGGTAGGGCCGGCGGGCACTCACAACGCATCACAGGAGGCCCCTCCCCATGGCCATCATCGGCTTCATCGTGTTCGGACTGATCGTGGGCTACGTCGCCCGGCTGCTCGTCCCCGGTCACCAGCGCATCAGCCTGCTGATGACCCTCGCCCTCGGCTGCGTGGGCTCCGTCATCGGCGGCATCGTCGCCAACGCCCTCGGCACCGGCGACGTGTTCGAGCTCAACTTCCTGGGGGCCGTGGTGGCCATCGTCTCGGCCGCCGTGCTCGTCGCCGCCGTGACCGCCGGGTCCGGCTCCAGGCGCTCGACGTTCGGCCACTGACGCCCGGGTCGCCCGGCGCCGCGCTCGGACGATGGATTTCGGGGGTGATCAGCGCTAGAGAGTGGGGCCGTGCTCGGCTTCATCTTCTTCGGACTCTTCGTCGGCGCCGTCGCCCGCCTCATCGCTCCCGGCCGCCACCCGCTGGGCCTGCTCATGACCCTGGCCATCGGCCTGGTCGGCTCGATCATCGGCGGTGTCGTCGCCAACAGCCTCGGCACCGGCGACATCTTCGAGCTCAACATCCTCGGCTCGATCGTGGCCATTGCCTCGGCGGCCGTCCTGGTGGGGGTCGTCTCGGCCGGCACCAGCCGTCGGTCCGCCCGTCGGTGACCCTCAGGAGCCGGTGACCCGGGCCACGACGAGGGCGACGTCGTCGGCCCACCCCGGCTCGGGGCGCATGCCGGCCAGCAAGGCGTCGGCCAGGGCCTCGGGACCGTCGCGGTGGGCGGCCACGGCGACCTGGCGGAGGCGGTCGAGCCCCTCGTCGGGGTCCGGTGTCCACGACTCGAACAGGCCGTCGGTGTAGAGCACGACGGTGTCACCCCGGCCGAGCGTCGTCTCCCCGGCCTCGGGGTCGGCGTGGGCCAGGCCCAGGTTGACCGGCGGCCGCCGCCCCTCGACCAGGTACGACGCCGACCCGTCGGCCCGCACGACCAGCGGTGGCGGGTGGCCGGCGCTGACGTAGCCCAACCGCCCGGTTCCGGGGCTCCAGTGCAGGAGGGCGACGGTGGCGAAGCGCTCGAAGTCGTGCTCGAGCATGAGGCTGTCGAGCTCGGCCAGCACGGCGACCGGATCGGGCTCGCGGATGGCCAGGACGTGGAGGGAGTGGCGCACCTGGGCCATGGCGGCGATGGCGGGCAGGTCGTGGCCGCAGACGTCGCCGATGACGAAGGTGGTCTCGCCGCCGCCGTGGGCGACGACGTCGTACCAGTCGCCCCCGATGTCGGCGGCGTCGTTGCTGGCGTCGAACCGCACGGCGGTGGCCATCCCCTGGACCCGCGGGAGCGGCGACGGCAGGAGCGAGCGCTGGAGGACGTCGATGACCTCGTGCTCGCGCCGGCGGGCGGTGTCGAGGGCGAGCCGGGCGGTCTCGGCCGCGATCCACGCCGACTCGGCATCGCTCCGGGCCGTGCGCTCGGCACTGAGGGCGAGACGCAGCTGGACCTGGTCCGACGCCGCCTGGGCCAGGACCCGCAGGGCGTCGACCTGCACCGCCGTCCACTCCCGGGGCTCGGAGTCGGCCACGCCGAACGACCCCAGGACGTGACCGCGGACGTCCCGCACCGGGAAGCCGGCCCAGGCCCGCAGCCCGCTGGCCGCGATCCCGGTGTCGTCGCGGGTGCGAGGGTCGACGGTGGCGTCGTTGACCACCAGGGCCCGTCCGGTGGCGACGACCAGCTTCTCGAACGACTCGTCGATGGGCCGGGACCGGTCGCCATCGGCGGGCAGCCCGACGGCGCCCGTGTGCCACGAGCGCTCGGCGTCGACGACGGTGACGAAGCCGACGGGCGCGTCGAGCAGGCCGGCCGCGGCCT
>DASYLG010000385.1:0-5368 GCA_036009685.1 Iamia sp.
GGCGGCGCGGAGGGCGGCGCGCACGGCGTCGTCGCCCTCGGGCACGGCGACGACCGCAGCCGCGCCCACCACCAGCACCACCTCGCCGTCGAGCGGGTGCCCGGCGGCCCAGGCGACCCCGTCGGCGGCGGTCCCCCGCCACATCTCGGCGAGCGGGCCCGGCGCGGCACCGGCACCGGCACCGGCCACGGCGACCGGGCGGTCGGGCCCGCACGCGGCGGCGACGTCGGCGAGCGTGGCCGCCAG
Organism: Iamia sp.; assembly: GCA_036009685.1. Classification (GTDB taxonomy): domain Bacteria; phylum Actinomycetota; class Acidimicrobiia; order Acidimicrobiales; family Iamiaceae; genus Iamia. The sequence continues at coordinate 247 of DASYLG010000385.1, forward strand.
CCGCCTGCCGTCCTCGGTCAGCGCCGTCGTCCGCCGCTCCCCCGCCAGCTCGGCCAGCCGGGCGTCCCGCTCGGCGCCCGCCGGGGGCAGGACGCCGTCGACGGCGACGTGGTCGGTGGCCAGGCCGCTCACCACGAGGGCGGCCACGGCGGCCACCGGTGCCGGCACCACCTCGATCGGGAGGCCGGCGTCGACCACCGCCCCCACCAGCCGCGCCGCCGGACCGGACGACCCCGGGGCGCCGGCCGCCGTGACCAGGACCACCGTGGCACCGGCGGCGACCCGCTCCACCACGGCGGCGACGTCGGTGTCGGGGGCGAGACGGTTCGGGGCCGCGCCGGCGACGGCGGGGACCACGAGCTCGGCGCCGGCCTCGGCCCAGACCACCTCGGCGTGGCCGAGGGCGTGCCCGGCCCGGGGCGAGAGGGCGGCGACCCCGCCGAGCGGGGCGGCCACCACGACGAGGCGGCCGGGAGCGCGGGCGGAGCCGGTCACGCCGCCAGTGTGCCCCCGCCGCTCAGCCCGGGCCCCACCCACCCGACGGGCCACGGTCGTGTCGACCCGGCCCCCGGGGAACGGCACTAGCCCAGGACGGGCACCACCGGGGGTCCGAGGACATCGGACCGGAACAGGTGGCGGACCACCGCCGTGGGCCCGTGGCGCTCGACGGCGACGGCGATGCCGAGCCCGGCCACCCGGGCCACGAGGTCGTCGGGCACGGTCGCGGGGAGGTCGGCCACCGACCGGGCCAGGTCGTCGAGGTGCACGACCTGCTCGACCAGGCGGGTGGCGACGTAGTCGTCGAGCCCCATGGCGCCCCCGAAGACGGGGAGGAGGCGGTCGGCGGGCTCGGCCCGGAGGCGGGGCCCGAGGGCGGCGAGCCGCTCGGCCAGCCGACCGACGATGACGTCCGGGCCCTCGGCGGCCAGCGCCGCGCCCCGCTCACGGATGGCGCGGTGGCCGGCCTCGTCCAGCCGGGCGGCGGCCGCGAAGTAGTCCGCCGCCGAGACGAACGTGGCCGCGGCCGGCGGGTCGAGGTCGAGGTAGTCGTCCACGACCCACACCCCGCCCCGGGCCAGGTGGCCGGCGAGCCCGCCGACGGTCTGGCCGGCGAGGACCGACGGCTCGTCCCACGCCGCCGCCACGGCGGGGGCCGAGAGGGCGTCGAGGACGGCACGGGCGCCGCGGAGGAAGTCGTCACGCACGCCGACGACGGTCGCGCCCATCTCCCCCGTCGTCATCGTTGACCCGATCAACGTCCACGACGGAGCCCACCTCCAGGCCCCAGCGGGCGAAGGCGCCGGCCTCGGCCTCCAGCACCCCGGCGGCGCGGGGCGACCAGCCGCTGATCCGGCCGGGGCGCAGGGTCCGGACCCGGAGGACCCGGCCGTCGCCCGCCAGCCAGGCCACGTCGATGGCAAAGCGCATCCCGACGGTGTGGACCGACCGGACGCCCGGCAGCCACAGGGCACCGTCGATCCCGTCCCGGCCCAGCAGGCCACGGCCCCGAGCCCGGCGGGTGGCCGCCACCTCCAGGTCGTCGATCATCAGCATCGTCCCAGGGTGCCCCTCAGACGTTGAAGAGGAACTCCATCACGTCGCCGTCCTCGACGACGTACTCCTTGCCCTCGACCCGGATCTTGCCCGCCGCCTTGGCCTTGGCCCACGACCCGATCTCGAGCAGCTCGTCCCAGCGGATGACCTCGGCCCGGATGAAGCCTCGCTCGAAGTCGGTGTGGATCCGCCCGGCGGTCTGGGGGGCCTTGGAGCCGGCCCGGAAGGTCCACGCCCGGCTCTCCTTGTCGCCGGTGGTGAGGAACGTCCGCAGCCCGAGCAGGTCGTAGGCGGTGTGGACGAAGCGCTCGAGGGCGCCCTCGCCCAGGCCCAGGGCCTCGAGCATCTCGACCCGCTCGTCGCCCACCAGCTCGGCCGCCTCGGCCTCGAGCTGGACGCAGATGCCCAGGACCTCGGCCCGCCCGCCCAGCTCGGCGGCGACCGGGGCCACGATCTCGTCGATGCGGTCGAGATCGTCCTCGCCCACGTTCACGACCGCCATCACCGGCTTGTTGGTGAGCAGGAACCACGGTCGCAGCGCCTCACGGGTGCTGGCCGGGATGTCGCTGCGGTAGATCGGGGTGCCCTCGGCCAGCACGGCGTAGGCCTCGTCGAGGGCGGCCACCTCGGCCTGCAGGGACTTGTCGACCCGGGCCGCCTTGCGCTTCTTGGTGATCTGCGACTCGAGCGTCTCCAGGTCGGCCAGCGCCAGCTCGATCTCCAGCACCCGGAGGCACTCGAGCGGGTCGTCGGGGCCGGGGACGTCGGTGTCGACGAAGCCCCGGAGCAGGAACACGACGGCGTCGACCTCGCGGATGTGGGCCAGGAAGCGGTTGCCCAGGCCCTCGCCCGTGCTGGCCCCCTCGACGAGACCACCGATGTCGACGAACTGGACGGCGGCGTGGACGACCTTGCGGCTGGCCGACATCTCGGCCAGGCGATCGAGCCGGCTGTCGGGGACCTTGGCCACCCCCACGTTGGGGTCGGTGGTGGCGAAGGCGTACGGCGCGGCGAGGGCTCCGCCCCCCGCCAGGGCGTTGTACAGCGAGGACTTCCCGGCGTTGGGGAGACCGACGAACCCGAATCGTTCCATGAGGCTGGCCACGCTACCGAGAGCGGTAGGTTCGACACGATGCTGGTGCTGGAACCGCTCGAGGCCCCGATGGACCCGGTCGCCGCCCTGGAGCGGGTCGCCCACCTGATCGACCGCAGCCTGGGGTCGAGCCGCAAGGCCGCCGCCTTCCGCACCGCCGCCCGCGCCCTGGACGAGGCCGGGCCCGAGCGGGTGGCGTCGCTCCACCGCACCCAGGGGCTGACCTCGCTCTCCGGCGTGGGCGACAGCACCGGGGCCGTGGCCATCGAGGCCCTGGAGGGAAGGGTCCCCGAACGGCTGGCCGAGCTGGAGGCATCGAGTGTCGTCCCCCTCGGCGAGGGCGCGGCGCTGCGGGCTGCGCTCAAGGGCGACTGTCACGCCCACTCCACCTGGAGCGACGGCGGGGCGACGATCCGGGAGATGGCCACCGCCGCCCAGGCCCTGGGTCACGAGTACCTGGTGATGACCGACCACTCGCCCCGGCTCACCGTCGCCCACGGGCTCAACCGCGAGCGGCTGCTGCAGCAGCTCGACGAGATCGAGGCCCTGAACGAGGAGCTGGCGCCGTTCCGCATCCTCACCGGCTGCGAGGTCGACATCCTCCTCGACGGCTCGCTCGACGGCGATCCCGACATGCTCGACCGGCTCGACATCGTCGTGGCCAGCGTCCACTCCAAGCTGCGGATGCCCCGCATGGAGATGACCGAGCGGATGGTCAAGGCCGTACTCGACCCGCGCGTCGACATCCTGGGCCACTGCACCGGCCGCAAGGTGAAGGGCCTGCCGCCGACCGGGCCCGAGGCGCTGGGCGCCGCCGACCACGTGCGCCCGCCGTCGCAGTTCGACGCCGACATCGTCTTCGCCGCCTGCGAGGCCACCGACACCGCCGTCGAGATCAACTGCCGCCCCGAGCGCCGCGACCCGCCCGACGAGCTGCTGGCGCTGGCCGTCGCCATGGGCTGCCGGGTGAGCATCGACACCGACGCCCACGCCCCGGCCCAGCTGGAGTGGCAGCCCTACGGCTGCGACAAGGCCGTGCGCCACGGTCTCGGCCCCGCCGACGTCGTCAACACGTGGGCCGTCGACGACCTCCTCTCTTGGGCCTCCGATCACTGAGCCGGTAGCGTTGTCTTCTTATGTCGAAGAAGACGGACAAGCGCAAGACCAACGCCCGGCGCAAGAAGGCGAACCACGGCCGGAAGCCCAACGCCGGCCGCTGAGCCACCTGCGCCCACGAGGTGCCAGGCACCTCGTGGGCTCTCTAGGGGAGGTGGGGGCTGAGGTCCTCGAGCAGGCGACCCCGACCCCGCGCCCCGACCAGCCGGTCGACGAGGCGGCCGTCGGAGAACACCAGCAGCGTCGGCAGGCTCAGGACGTCGTAGCGACGGGCGATGTCCGGGTGGGCGTCGGCGTCGAGCGCCACCGCGGTGACGTGGTCGGCGTGGGTCTCGGCCACCGAGGCCACGGCCTCGCCCATCGGCGCGCACGGGCCGCACCAGGCGGCCCACACGTCGACGAGGAGGAGGTCGTCGGCGCTCGCGACGACTTCGTCGAAGGTGGCGGTGGTGACCGCAGGGATGTCGGGGGCGTGGGTGACGGGCATGTCGGCACCATGCGCCCTGGACCACGGTCCAGGGTCAAGCCCCGATGCTGAGCGCCTCGCAGGTGGCGATGTCGCCCTCGTCGCAGGTGGTCACCAGGGCCTCCAGCCGGGCCCGGACCCGGGCCAGCTCGGCCGCCTCGGCGTCGAGCGCCTCGATCTTGGCCACCGCGGCCGAGCGGACGGTGGTGAACCGGGCCGGCATCAGCCCGTCGATCTCGGCGAGGGTGAAGCCCAGCTCCTTGGCCCGGAGGATGAAGCGCAGTCGGTCGAGGGCATCGTCGCCGTACTGGCGGTACCCGGACGGGGTGCGGGGCGGCGCCGGCAGCAGGCCCCGGCGCTCGTAGAATCGCACGGTGTCGACGGCCACCCCGGCCGCCACCGCCAGCTCGCCGATCGTGCGCGTCACCCCGTCGAGGATACGGAGTCGAGCCACGACACCACCGGGTCGATCCGGCCTTCGAGGCCGTTCATGGCGACGAGGGCGGCCGGCTCGGCCCGGAGACGACGGGCGAGGGCGTCAGCGACGTCGGGCCGCTCGGCGAGGGTCCCGAACGGGGTCTGCTGGACCCGGATGGTGAACAGCACGGCGCCCGAGCCGGGCAGGGCCCGGAGGGTCTGGCGCTCGGAGCGGAGCCAGAGGCTCGCGGGGTCGGAGATCGGCCGCGGGGCCGGCGGCACCGGGGCGTGGAGGGCGGGCGAGTCGTGGATCGACCAGTTGCGCCGGACCCCGATGACGTCGGGCCGGAGCCGGGCGAGGTAGCGGTCGACCTTGTCGGCCAGCTCGACGTCGTAGCCGGGCACCGGGCCGTGGATGGCCAGCGCCGAGCCGCCGGCCTTGTCCCGCAGCCGCCAGTGCGACGGGAAGCACAGGA
>DASYLG010000386.1:0-6923 GCA_036009685.1 Iamia sp.
CAGAGAGGTTCGGACGATGACGTTCAACGACGACCTGCCCACCGCCGGCGAGGCCAGCGGCCAGCACCCCCAGGCCACGCCCCGTCGGTCCCGCGACCCGCTGGCCGGCCCCGAGGCCGACGCCCTCCTGCGCCGGGCCGCCGACGTGGTGGCCTCGGCCCGGCCCATGCCGCTGTCCTCCTCGGTGATGATCAACCGGGACGAGATCCTCGATCTCCTCGGCGAGGCCATCGACCGGCTGCCCGACGAGCTCCGCCAGGCCCGCTGGCTGCTCAAGGAGCGCGAGGACTTCCTCGCCCGGGTGCAGGGCGAGGGCGACGAGATCCTCGACCAGGCCAGTGCCAAGGCCGAGGCCATGGTCCAGCGCACCGAGGTGGTCAAGGCCGCCGAGCAGCGGGCCAAGCGCATCGTCGAGGAGGCCCAGGACGAGGCCCGCCGGCTGCGCCACGAGTGCGAGGACTTCTGCGACCAGCGCCTGGCCCAGTTCGAGATCGTGCTCAACCGGACCATGAAGATGGTCCACGCCGGCCGCGAGAAGCTCAACGCCGCCCCCATGACCGCACCCGCCGGGGCCGACAGCCACGACGACCACGAGGACGACGAGCCCACCGACGGCACCCTCGCCATCGCCCCGGACGACGTCCCGCCGGGCGGCTTCGGCAAGCCCGCCCCGGCGCCGGCCACCGTCCCGCCGGGCGGTGGATCGGCCTTCTTCGACCAGGACGGGCGGTGACGCGGCTCCGCACCCTGGAGCACATCGCCGACGTCCGCCGGCGCCCCGGGGTCCAGCGGCCCATCACCCGAGCCTTCCCGGTCGAGCACCTCGGTCCCCTCGGGACCTCGAGCGCCACCGTGCCCCCCGAGGGCGAGATCGTCCTCGACGGCACCATCGAGGCCTCCGGGCTCGACATCGTGCTCACCGGCACCGCCACCGCGCCGTGGGAGGGCGAGTGCCGGCGCTGCCTCCGGGCCGTGACCGGCCTGATCCAGGCCGACCTCCAGGAGATCTTCACGCCCCACCCGGTCGAGGGCGAGACCTGGCCCGTCGAGGCCGACAGCATCGACCTGGGGCCCGTGCTCCACGACGCCGTCCTCCTCAGCCTCCCGCTGGTGCCGCTGTGCGCCGTGGACTGTCCCGGGCCCGCCCCGGACCGCTTCCCGGCCCTGGTCGAGGGCGACCCCGCCCTGGCGGCGGACCCCGACGACGAGGAGTCGGCTCCGGCGGCGCCCCCCGCCGACCCCCGCTGGGCCGCCCTCGACGACCTCCGCTTCGACTGACCCGGCGACCGCGCCCATGGCATCGGAGGCGTGGGATCGGTTCGAGGACAGCCTGGCCCTCGACTTCGAGCGGTGGCACGACGGCATCGGGATCGACCTCGACGCCCTGGCCGCGCTCGAGGGCGCGGAGCGGGAGCGGGCCGAGGCCCGGCTCCTCGGCGCGCCGGCGCTGACCTGGCGGGAGGTCCAGGGCCTGGCCGTGCTGGACACGGCGGCGGCTCGCGCCGCCCTGCGCGGCGTGCTCGCCGAGGGTGATGATCGGGAGACCCAGCTGGCGGTGGTGCGCCACGCGCCGGGTGTCCTGGGACCGGGAGAGCTCGACGCCATCCTCGTCGCCGGGCTGGGCGATGCCGTGATCGGCGGCGGCCTCACCTCCGTGCTCGACCTGGTCGAGGCCCACCACCCTCCGGCTGTCCTGGACGCCCTCGTGGCCCGGGCTCGGGACCGTCCGGGCGAGGTGGCCGTGCACCTGGCCGCCCTGGCCGACTTCCTCCTCGGCCCGGCCACGGAGGCCTTCGACTGGGACCACCGGCCGCTGTACCTCCGCTTCCACGCCCCGCCCGGCAGCCCCGAGCGGGACGAGGTCTGGCGCGAGCTGGGCGCCCGTTTCGGGGCGGCTTCGCCGTCTCCGGGGTGACACCGCTACGCTTTCCCTCTTGTGCCTCGGGCATCCCCGAGCCCTCACCGCTGAGAACCAGGAACGACTGCGATGGCCGTCCCCAAGAAGAAGACCTCCAAGGCCAAGAGCCGCAGCCGCCGGGCTTCTGCCTGGCGTCTGGACGCTCCGCCCCGGAGCACCTGCCCCCGCTGTTCGGCGGTGAAGCTGCCCCACCGCGTGTGTGGCAACTGTGGCTGGTACAAGGACCGCCAGGCCCTCGACGTCGACTGAGCCGGCTCCCACCATGAGCCTCCCCGCCCCCATCGCGGTCGACGCCATGGGCGGTGACCGAGCCCCCGACGAGATCGTCGCCGGGGCCGAGCGCGCCGCCGCCGAGCTGGGCCTGCCCATCGTCCTGGTCGGCGACCCCGACCGGATCTCGTCGTCGTTGGAGGTGTTCCCCGCCTCCGAGGTCATCGAGATGCACGACGACCCGGGCAAGGGCGTCCGCCGCAAGAAGGACTCGTCGCTCGTCCGGGCGGCCGAGGCCGTCCGCGACGGCCGGGCCTCGGCCATGGTCAGCGCCGGCAACACCGGGGCCACCTTCGGCTCCGCCCTGCTGCGGATGGGCCGGATCAAGGGCGTCTCGCGCCCGGCCATCGCCACCCCGCTGCCCCGGCCCGGTCACGACGTCCCCGTCGTCCTGCTCGACGCTGGCGCCAACGCCGAGGCCCAGGCCGAGTGGCTGGTCCAGTTCGCCCAGATGGGCGCCATCTTCGCCCGCGACCGCCTCGGCATCGAGGCCCCCCGCGTCGGCCTGCTCTCCATCGGCGAGGAGCCGGGGAAGGGCGACACGCTCCGCAAGGAGACCTTCGCCCTGCTCGACGACCCGGCCTGGACCGAGCCGTGCGGCGCCAGCTTCGCCGGCAACGTCGAGGGCCGTGACCTGATGTTCCCCGGCGTCGACGTCGTCGTCACCGACGGCTTCACCGGCAACGTGGCCCTCAAGACCCTGGAGGGCGCCATGCGGGCGCTCGTCGGGGCGATCCTCGGCGCCTTCGACACCGACGACGCCACTCGCGCCGCCGGCGAGACCCTCATGCCGGCGCTGCTGCCGCTCTACGGCCAGCTCGATCCCGACACCACCGGCGGGGCCATGCTCCTCGGCGTCGACGGCGTGTGCATCATCAGCCACGGCTCCTCGTCGGCCACCGCCATCGTCAACGCCTGCCGGGTCGCCGCCGAGTCCGTCGAGTCCGACCTCGTCGGCAAGATCACCACCACCATCGCCCAAGGCTGAAGCGTCCCTCACGACACCTGAACCGTCCCTCACGGCACCCTCACGGTTCCGTTCGGGTCACCCGACGTCCGTCAACCAATCCCCACCTTTTGTTTAGGGTCACGTAGTCTCCGGTGTCGTGGACATCGATCGCTACGCCGATACGCCCTTTGGTCGGCCCCAGCGGACGAGCGGGATGCACGGCTACGTGGCCTACTTGCCTCGGCCCATCCCGCGGTCTCTCGACCTCGACGGTCATGTCGTGCGAGCACTGGCCGATGCCGAGTCGGCTCTCGGGCGACTCGCCGGCGCGGGACGCCTCCTGACGTACCCCCACCTGCTCGTCGGTCCGTACCTCCGACGCGAGGCGGTGTCCTCGGCCCGCATCGAGGGCACCCAGGCCTCGCTCGTCGACGTGTTCGAGGCCGAGGCGGACGAGCGGCCGTTGAACGCCGACCTGGAGGAGGTCGTGAACTACCTGCGGGCGATGAACGCGGGACTCGACCGTCTGGCCACGCTTCCGCTCAGCATCCGGCTCGTCCGGGAGATGCACGCGGTGGTGCTCGACGGAGTCCGGGGTCGGGAGCGCCAACCCGGCGAGCTCCGCACCTCCCAGAACTGGATCGGGCATCCGGGGGCGACGCTCGACGAAGCCGCCTTCGTGCCCCCTCCGCCCGATGAGATGGGCGCACTCCTCACCGACTGGGAGCGCTTCGTCCACGACGGTTCGGACCTGCCTCCGCTCATCGAAGCCGCCCTTCTCCACTACCAGTTCGAGACCATCCACCCGTTCCTCGATGGCAACGGCCGGCTCGGTCGGCTGCTCATCGTCTTCTTTCTCGTCCTCCGCGACCGCCTCCCGTATCCCCTGCTCTACCTCTCGCCCTACTTCGAAGCTCGGCGTGACGAGTACTACGCCCGGCTCCAAGCGGTGCGCGAGGAGGGCGACATCGAGGGGTGGCTGACGTTCTTCCTCGATGGGGTGGAGGTCCAGTCGACCGACGCCCTCCATCGGGCCGAGCGGCTGACCGACCTGCGGGAGGTCTACCGGGCCCGGGTCCAGGAGGCGTACCGCAGCAAGGCGATCGTCCTGCTGGAGGTGGCCTTCGAGCAGCCGATCCTCACGACGAGGATCGTCGAGCGGCGCCTCGACGTCTCTCGCCCGAGCTCGCTCCGCCTGCTGAGACAGCTGGAGGAGCTGGAGATACTGGTCGAGGCACCCACCGGGCTGCGGGGCCAACACCGCTGGCGCGCCCCCGCCATCCTGGACGTGCTTGCCTCCGACATGCCGTCTGACCAGGGGTGATGGGAATTCACAAGCGCACAAAGTTGGGTTCCTGCTAGGGTCACCCGGCTGTCCGACGACCAGGGAGCGAGCGTTGCCCGCCGAGACCCACAGCCAGCAGGCCCCGATGACGCGCCAAGAGGTGTTCGAGCTGATCCGCGACCGGTTGGTCGACATCCTCGAGATCGACGCCTCGGAGGTCCACGAGGGCGACTCCTTCGCCGACGACCTCGACGCTGACTCGCTGGCCCTCATCGAGCTGGTCGAGGCCCTCGAGGAGGAGATCGGCGAGCGCACCGTCGGGTTCCGCATCGAGGACGAGGACCTCGAGGATCTCAAGACCGTCCGAGATGCCGTCGACTACGTGTTCGCCCGGGTGGGCGGCGACGCCTCCTGAGCTCGAGCGACACGGTCCCCTCGGTCGCGTCCCTGGTCGACCGCATCGGGTACTCCTTCGCCGACCCCGAGCTGCTCGAGACGGCCATGCGCCACCGCTCCTGGTGCGCCGAGAACCCCGGCGGCCCGTCGAACGAGCGGCTCGAGTTCCTCGGTGACGCCGTGCTCGGCGCCGTCGTGGCCGAGGAGCTGTACCGGAGCTTCCCGACGGCGGACGAGGGCTGGCTCTCCCGGGCCCGGGCCACCGTCGTGCGGGCCACCACCCTGGCGGAGACGGCCGAGGCCCTCGACCTCGGCGCCACCATCCGCCTGGGCAAGGGCGAGGAGGCCACCGGCGGGCGGGACAAGCCGTCGATCCTGGCCGACGCCCTCGAGGCCGTCATCGGTGCCGTCCACCTCGACGGAGGCCGCGACGCCTCCCGGGCCGTGGTCATGCACCTCCTCGGCGACCGCATCGGCGCCGCCTCGGGCGAGCCCGGCCACCTCGACGACAAGAGCAAGCTGCAGGAGCACGTCAGCCGGGTCCTGCGCGAGGTCGTCTCCTACCGGGTGACCGACACCGGCCCCGAGCACGACAAGACCTTCACCGCCACGGCCCGCATCAGCGGCACGCCGTGGGGCCAGGGCATGGGCCGGTCGAAGAAGCAGGCCGAGCAGCTCGCCGCCCGCGCCGCCTACGACGCCCTGCTGGCCGCCGCCCCGGCCGCCCCCGATCTCGCCGCCGGCGAGGGCCCCGATCTCGCCCCCGATCTTCCTGACGCCCCTGTCCCTGGCGTCGAGACCACCACCCCGGCCGACGATCCGTCGGCCTCGACCGAGAAGACCTTCGATGCCTGAGCTGCCCGAGATGGAGACCCTGCGCCGCGACCTCGACCGGGAGGTCGGCGGGAAGCGGGTCAAGACCACGGAGGTGCCCGGCCGGACGGCGATGGGCAACACCCCCAAGAAGCAGCTCATCGAGCGGCTCGACGGGGTCAAGATCAACGGCGCCGACCGCCGGGGCCTGCTCCTCACCCTCAAGCTGGACAGCAGCGAGCTCCTGGTCATCGACGTCCGCACCACGGGCGTGCTCCGCAAGACCACCCCCAAGGAGGAGGTGGCCAAGGGCACGCAGGTCGTCATCTCCTTCACCCAGGGCGGCCAGCTCCGGCTCGTCGACCCCGCCGGCAACATGAAGGTGTGGGTGGCCACGCCCGACGAGCTGCTGGAGCAGGAGCCGATCCTGGCCCAGCTCGGCCTCGACCCCGTCGTCGAGCCCATCTCGTGGACCACCTTCGGCCACCTGCTGCTGAGCCGGGCCCAGCCCATCAAGAACTTCCTCACCGACCCCACCGCGGTCGTCGGCATCGGTGCCGTCTACTCCGACGAGATCATCTGGCAGGCCGGGCTCCGCCACGACCGGGAGTCGAACCTCCTCACCTCGCAGGAGATGCGCCGGCTCTACCGGGCCCTGGTCGAGACCCTCCACGACGGGGCCAAGCACCGCGGCACCACCCTCAGCCCCGAGGGCTACCACGACCTGGCCGGCAAGCCGGGCGGGTTCCAGGAGTACCTCGAGGTCTACGGGCGGGCCGGCAAGGCGTGCAGCCGCTGCCGCGGCACGATCACCAAGGTGAAGTTCAACAAGGCCTTCTTGTTCATGTGCCCCGACTGCCAGGTCTGACCTCCCGCTAGGGGCTGGCCGTGTTCCTCAAGACCCTCACCCTCAAGGGCTTCAAGTCCTTCGCCGACTCCACCACGATGGGGATGGAGCCGGGCGTCACCGTCGTCGTCGGGCCCAACGGCAGCGGCAAGTCCAACGTCGTCGACGCCATCGCCTGGGTGCTCGGCGCCCAGGCGCCCAGCGCGGTCCGCAGCCAGAAGATGGACGACGTCATCTTCGCCGGGACGGCCAGGCGCACGGCCCTGGGACGGGCCGAGGTGTCGCTCACCATCGACAACACCGCAGGCATGCTGCCGATCGACTTCACCGAGGTGACGATCACCCGCACGCTCTTCCGCACCGGGGACAGCGAGTACGCCATCAACGGCGCGCCCTGTCGGCTCCTCGACGTCCAGGAGCTGCTCTCGGACTCCGGCGTGGGCCG
>DASYLG010000387.1:0-3572 GCA_036009685.1 Iamia sp.
GTGAAGGTCGACCGCTCCTTCGTCGACGGGCTCGGCACCGACACCCACGACTCGGCGCTGGTGGCGGCCATCATCGCCATGGCCGACGCGCTCGAGCTCGACGTGACGGCCGAGGGCGTCGAGACCGAGGACCAGCTCATCCGGCTGCGGGACCTGGGGTGCGGCCGCGCCCAGGGCTTCTTCCTCGCCCGTCCGATGCCAGCCACCGACATGGCCCAGGTCGTGGCCGAGGCGACCTCGTGGCGGGTGCCCTGAGGAGCCGAGCCCTCAGTGGCCCCGCCTGATCCACTCGTCGAGGTGGGGGGCCTCCTCGCCGATGGTGGTGTCGTCGCCGTGGCCGGTGTGGACGACGGTCTCGTCCGGGAGGGGCAGCAGTCGGTCCTGGATCGAGTCGATGATGGTGGCGAAGCTCGAGTACGAGCGGCCCGTCGCCCCGGGGCCCCCGTGGAACAGGGTGTCCCCCGAGAACAGCAGGTCGGCCGGGGCGTCGAGCAGCGAGCAGCCGCCCGGGCTGTGACCGGGGGTGTGGATCACCTTGATCTTCCGGCCGCCGACCTTGATCACCTGGCCGTCGATGAGGTTGGCGTCGACGGGCCGGTCGGGGTGGACCTGCTCCCACATCATGGTGTCGGCCGGGTGCATCCAGATCGGGGCGCCCACGGCGTCGGCCAGATCCACTGCCGCGTTGACGTGGTCGTTGTGGCCGTGCGTGCAGACGATGGCCACGACCGTGCGGCCGGCCACGGCCTCGACGATGGGCTCGTGGTCGTGGGCGGCATCGACGACGATGCACTCGGTGTCGTCGCCCACGATCCAGATGTTGTTCTCGACGGCGAAGTCCTCGCCGTCGATGGAGAAGGTGCCGCTGGTGACGACCTTGTCGACCCGGGGGCCGTCGTCACCCGGTCCCGCCGCCGCCATCAGCCGCTCCCCTCGATGACCACGACCGACCGGAGGACCTCGCCCCGCTCCATCTTGGCGAAGGCCTCCTCCACCCCGTCGAGCGGGATGGTCTCGCTGACGAAGGCGTCGAGGTCGAGCCGGCCGTGGAGGTACAGGTCGGTGTAGAGCGGGAAGTCCCGGCTGGGCAGGCAGTCGCCGTACCAAGACGGCTTGAGGGCACCGCCCCGGCCGAAGAAGTCGATCATGGGGATGTCGATGCGCATCTCGGGGCTGGGCACGCCGACCTGGACGACCGTGCCGGCCAGGTCGCGGGCGTGGAAGGCCTGCTCGAAGACCTTCGGGTGGCCCACCGCCTCGACTACGACGTCGGCCCCGAACCCGCCGGTGAGCTCGCGGATGGCCTCGACCGGGTCGACCTTCGAGGCGTCGACGGTGTGGGTCGCCCCGAACGACGAGGCCAGCTCGAGCTTCCGGGCGTCGAGGTCGACGGCGATGATCGTCCGGGCCCCGGCGATGCGCGCTCCGGCGATGGCGGCGTCGCCCACCCCGCCGCAGCCGAAGACGGCGACGGTGTCGGCCGGCCCGACCTGGCCGGTGTTGATCGCCGCGCCCAGCCCGGCCATCACGCCACAGCCGAGCAGGCCGACGGCCTCGGGCCGGGCCTTGGGGTCGACCTTGGTGGCCTGGCCGGCGGCGACGAGCGTCTTCTCGGCGAAGGCGCCGATGCCCAGCGCGGGGCTGAGCTCGACGCCGTCGAGGGTCATCTTCTGGGTGGCGTTGTGGGTGGCGAAGCAGAGGTGCGGGCGCCCCCGCTGGCAGGCCCGGCACTCGCCGCACACGGCCCGCCAGTTGAGGACGACGAAGTCGCCGGGGGCGATGTCGGTGACGTCGTCGCCGACCGCCTCGACGATGCCGGCCGCCTCGTGCCCGAGCAGGAAGGGGAAGTCGTCGTTGATGCCACCCTCCCGGTAGTGGAGGTCGGTGTGGCAGACCCCGCACGCCTGGACCCGGACGAGGGCCTCGCCGGGGCCGGGGTCGGGGACCGAGATCGTCTCGACCCGGACCGGTTCGCCCTTGGCCGTGGCCACCACCGCTCGCACCTCGTGCGCCATCGCATCCCTCTCGTCATCGCCGACCGACCGATGCACCGTACCCATCCGGGGCGGGCCGATGCCCACGACGTGGTTACCGTCGGCCACGTGACCGGCGACCGACCTCCCCACTGGACGGATCTGCGCGGCGAGGCCAAGGGGTCGACCTACGACGCCCGGTGGGATCGGCTCGCCGCCGAGGGTCGATCCGTCCACGGCGAGGCCGACCTGGTGTGGGGCCTGCTCGCGCACCGCCGGGCCGTCGATCCCGACACGCCGCCGACGATCCTCGACGCCGGCTGCGGGACCGGCCGGGTGGCGATCGAGCTGGCTCGCCGGGGGGCGACGACCATCGGCGTCGACCGCGACGGCGACCTCCTGGCCTCGGCGCGAGCGAAGGCGCCGGACCGGCGCTGGATCGAGGCCGACCTCGTCGATCTCGGGCGCTCCGTCGAGGCCCGGTCCGTCGACCTCGCCGTGCTCGCCGGCAACGTCATGATCTTCACCGAGCCCGGCACGGAGCGGGCGGTCCTCGGCGCGGTGGCCTCGACCGTGCGCCCCGGCGGCCTGGTCGTGGCCGGCTTCTCCATCCGGCCCGGCGGCTACGACCCCGAGCGGATCGACGCCGACGCCGCGGCCGTCGGCCTCCGTCTCCTCGACCGCTGGTCGACCTGGGGCCGTGCTCGGTGGTCCGCCGGCGACGACTACCAGGTCAGCGTGCACGTCGTGGATGCTGACCCGATGGGGTGAGCCCTCCCCACCCCCCACCCGTAAGGGTTGCTTGACAGGCCCCACCCCGGAAGCGAGGATGCGGTCGTGCTCGTGTGCCACTGCCGAGCGGTCAACGACCGCCAGATCGAGGCCGCCGCCCTGTGCGGGGCCACGACGGTGCGCGAGATCGTCTCGGCGTGTGGCGCCGGCGGCGTGTGCGGCGGCTGCCGCCCGGCCATCGAGGAGATCCTCGACGAGACCGCCATCGCCCTCCCCGTCCTCCGCGTCGCCGTCGCCTGACAGCGCGTCCGCCCTGGTAGGGGTGCTTGTCCCCCGCCGGTCAGGCGACCCCGGGCCGTGGCTGACAGGCATCCCACACACCTGTTCGTTCCGTCATGATGGGGGCCGTACCCCATCGGTAGGAGACAGCAGTGCAGGGTGACCCGGCCATCATCGAGATCCTCAACGAGGTCCTGACCGCCGAGCTGACCGCGGTCAACCAGTACTGGGTCCACTACCGGATGCTGGACAACTGGGGCCTCAAGCGCCTCGCCGGCCACGCTCGCGAAGAGTCGATCGACGAGATGAAGGACGCCGATCGCATCATCGAGCGGATCCTGTTCCTCGACGGCGTGCCCAACATGCAGCGGCTCAACCCGGTGCGGGTGGGCGAGACCATCGTCGAGAAGCTCAACCTCGCGCTGGCGCTCGAGCGGGAGGCCGTGGAGCGCCTCAACAACGGCGTGGCCCTGTGCGTGTCCAAGAACGACACCGGTTCGCGTGACCTCCTGGCCGAGATCCTCCACGGCGAGGAGGAGCACGTCGACTTCCTCGAGCAGCAGCTCGAGCTCGTCGGGCAGGTGGGCG
>DASYLG010000388.1:0-14342 GCA_036009685.1 Iamia sp.
CCCGGGAACAGCACCTTGTCGAGGTTGGTGAGCGCCAGCGTCCGGCCCTGGAGGACCCACTCCCCCTTCTGGCCGAGCGCGTCGAGGGCGGCCAGCTCGTCGTCGGTGGGCGAGTCCCAGGTGCTGGTGCGCTCGCTCACGGCTCGGTGGGGTCGTCCGGCTCCGGGCCACCGCCGGCGACGGGCTTGCCCAGCGTGGACCGGATCGCGCCCCGGCTCGACCACCGGGGCATCCACCCCAGGACGTCCTTGGCCTTGGACGTGTCCATCACCGAGGGGTGGGTCATGGCCTCGACCCACTCGGTCACCGGCGGCACGAACGGCGGGACCGGGAGGGCGGCCAGGCCGCGTGCCGCGGTGTGGACGATCTTGGCCGGGATCGGCAGCGGGTTGAGACCCAGCTCCTGGGCGATGTCCGTGCCGGTCAGGATGTCGTCGGCGGCGATGTTGTAGGCCCCGGGCGGGCCGGCCCCGACAGCGCACAGCAGGAGGGCTTGGCCCACGTCGTCCTCGTGGATGAGCTGGACGGCCACGTCGGGGGCGAGCACGGGCAGGGCGAACGGCAGCTTGTCGATGGCACCGGCCACGGTCCGACCGAGGTGGTCGAGCGGGCCGGGGAGCAGGTCCTTGGCCCCCATGGCATGAGGCCCGAGCACGATCGGCGGGCGCAGCAGGTAGAGCCCCAGCTCGGGGTGGGCCTCGGCCTCGACGTCGAGCAGCGCCTCCAGCTCGGCCTTCTCCTGGGCGTAGAAGAGCCGGGCCGCCGGACGGGTCGGCCACTCCTCGGTCATGCCCACGGGGTTGTCGGTGTGGAACCCGTAGGCCGCCACCGACGAGGCGTAGACGAACCGCGTCGCCCCCGCCGCGGCCGCGGCCCGGAAGGTGTTGAGCGTGCCGCCGATGTTGATGTCGCGGATGACCTCGCGCGACGCCGTCCCGGTGATCAGGAAGGCGAGGTGGACGACGACGTCGGCGCCGGCGAAGGCCTCGGCCAGGGCGTCGGTGTCGCGCACGTCGCCCTGGCGGTACTCCATCTTCGACCAGCCGTGGTCGGCCGGGTCGAACGGCCGCCGGGCGATGCCCACCACCCGCCCCACCCGCGGGTCCGCCTCCAGCCGCGGGACCAGCCCGAACCCGAACGTCCCCGTCGGCCCCGTCACGGCCACGGTCAAGAGCGAGTCCTCAGCCACCCCCCGACCGTACCGGCACTCCCGCCCACGGGAACGTCGTCCGACTCAGCTGTACCAGAAGATGTCGTCGACCTGGTTGGCGTCGTAGTCGCCGACGACCGGGGTGTAGATGCCGTTGATGGTCTGGCTGACCTTGGTGTAGCTCCCGCTGCGGTTGATGTTCACCCAGCGGGAGTCGAAGCCGGGGCCGGGGGCGTACCAGATGATGTCGTCGCGGCCGTT
Organism: Iamia sp.; assembly: GCA_036009685.1. Lineage (GTDB taxonomy): Bacteria > Actinomycetota > Acidimicrobiia > Acidimicrobiales > Iamiaceae > Iamia. The sequence continues at coordinate 1,412 of DASYLG010000388.1, forward strand.
GCCGTCGAAGTCGCCGGCGAAGGGCCGGAACTGGGTGCCGGTGACCGAGACGTTGGTCTTGGTGTAGCCCCCGTTGGCGTTGAACCACCAGATCGAGTCGGCGGCACTGCCGGGGCCGTACCAGAAGATGTCGTCGACCCCGTCGCCGTCGAGGTCGCCGACGACGGGCCGGTAGTAGCCGTAGAGCGAGAGGGGCCGGGCCGCCGGCACACCGTTGGTGCCGAAGAACCAGATCGAGTCGGCGGCGTTGCCGGGCTGGGCCCAGAGGATGTCGGTGGTGCCGTTGCCGTCGAAGTCGCCGACGGTCGGCGCCGCGGCCCACGTCTGCGAGAGGTTGCTCTTGGACCAGCCGAAGCTGCGCCCGAGCCAGAGCTCGTCCTTGCGGGCGTTGGGCTCCCAGTTGGAGCCGGATTCGTTCTGCGTGGCGACCTTGGGGTCGGGTCCGGGCTGGTACCAGTAGATGTCGCCGTAGCCGTCGGCGTTGAAGTCGCCGGACAGGGGGACGAAGGTGCCTCGCTGGTCGAGGTCGGCCGAGCCGAACTGGCCCCCGGTCGACGTGCCCGTCCACAGGGCGTCGGGGCGGTCCCACGGCCCGTACCAGGCGATGTCGTCGTGGTCGTCGCCGTTGAAGTCCCCGGCGGCGGGGATGTAGCTGCCCCCGACCGACGGTGAGGTCGAGGTGTAGGAGCCGGTGCGGGTGTGCGACCAGAGGTTGTCGCCGCCGGCGCCGTTGTCGACGTAGCGGCGGACGACCCGGACCCCGGCGGCGGGGTCCGGCGTGAGCTCCATGACGTGCTGGCGCCGGTAGCCGGTGCCCCGCCCACCGCTGGAGCTCGTCCAGGCGTGGTAGGCGGCGATGAAGCGACCCCGGGCGTCGACGATGCCGTCGGCGCCGCCCGGCCCGTAGGCGCCGGCCGCCGAGCGGATGATGGGGTTGGACGACGACTTGCTGCACGGCCCCGTCGGCGTCGAGCACAGGGCGTAGCCGGTGGCGTAGCTGGTCGAGCTGTACTCGTTGCCGGAGTAGAGGAGGACGTAACGGCCGTTGACCTTGGTCATCGACGGGTTCTCGACGACCCGGCCCTCCCACCCCTGGCTGACGGTGATGAGCTTGCGCGCCGAGGACCCGCCGGCGAAGCCCGTGCCGCTCGACGCCAGCTCCCGGCTCCAGACCGTGGGGAGGTTGCCGCTGAGGTTGCCCTCGGTCTTCCAGATCAGGAAGGCCCGCCCGGTCGTCTCGTCGACCATGACGTCGGGGTCGATGGCGCCCCCCGGGTCCGACGACGTCGAGGTCGACACGATGGGCGAGCTCGACGCGGCGCGGAACGGACCCATGGGGTTGTCGGCGATGGCCACGTAGATGGCGAAGCGGCCGTAGGACGTGTAGCTGCCGGGGTTGGCGATGCGCACGGACATGAACGCGACCCAGCGGCCACCGACGTGGGCCACCGAGGGTGCCCACGGCTCCTTCTGCACGCCGGCCGGCGTCCAGGGCATGTCGGGGAAGCCGTCGTTGTAGTAGCCGTAGCCGTCCTTCATCCCCAGCGAGCCCTCGTACTGGGTGCGGGCGGTCCAGCTGATGCCGTCGGCCGACCAGCCCACGGGCAGGTTCGAGCTGCCGTGGTTGGTGCTGTAGGTGAACAGGAGCCCGCCCATCGAGGTGAGCGAGGCGTCGGGGTGGACGCCGGTGTACGGGACGCCGGGCTTGTACCACTCGGTGCTGTTCGTCGTGCCGTGGACCGGTGGGTTGGCAGGGGCCGGGGGCACCACCGCGCCGAGGGCCAGCGTCGTCGCCAGGGCGACCGTGCTGATGATCCGCCGTGCCGTCCTCATGTCATCGCCCATCGGCCCCGAGGCCCGCACATCAAGCCCACCAACGGGTGAGAGGCTACGGCGATGCCCACCTCGGACCGCCGGCCCAACGTCGTCCTGATCAACTGCGACGACCTGGGCTACGGCGACATCGGCTGCTACGGCTCGACGCTCAACGCCACCCCGACGATCGACCGGATGGCCGCCGAGGGCCTGCGCTTCGACGACTTCTACATGGCCTCACCGGTGTGCTCGCCGTCTCGGGCCGCCCTGCTCACCGGCTGCTACCCGCCCCGGATCGGTTTCGGCTCGTTCGACGGTCTGCCCGTCCTCTTCCCCGGCCAGGGGATGGGCCTGCCGCCGAGCGAGATCAGCCTGGGCCGGCTCCTGTCCGACGCCGGCTACCGCACCCAGATGGTGGGCAAGTGGCACTGCGGCGACCAGCCCGGCTTCCTCCCGACCAACCACGGCTTCGACCACTACTTCGGCCTCCCCTACAGCAACGACATGGGCCGGCAGGTCCCGATGGAGGGCTGGGACATCCCCTTCGAGTACCCGCCGCTCCCCCTGATGCTCGACGCCGAGGTCATCCAGCAGCAGCCCGACCAGGCGTCGCTCACCGAGCGCTACGTCGACGAGTCGGTCCGCTTCATCCGCGACTGCGCCTCGTCGCCGGGGGGCGAGCCCTTCTTCCTCTACCTGGCCCACCTCTACGTCCACGTCCCGATCTACGTGCAGGAGCGCTTCGCCCGCGAGTCCCGCAACGGCCCCTACGGCGCGGCGGTGGCCTGCATCGACTGGGCCGCGGCGGTGATCCTCCACGAGATCGAGCGGCTCGGGCTCGACGAGGACACCATCGTGATCTTCACCAGCGACAACGGCTCCCGCGCCGTCGACGGCGGGAGCAACCAGCCCCTGCGGGGGACCAAGGGCACGACGTGGGAGGGCGGGATGCGGGTGCCGGGCATCGTCCGCTGGCCGGGCCGGATCGAGGCCGGCCGCGTCTCCACCGAGGTGGCGACGGCGATGGACCTCTACCCGACGCTGGCCGGGCTGTGCGGCGCCACCCTGCCCGATGACCGGACGATCGACGGCCGCGACATCAGCGCCCTGTGGCTCGACCCGTCGGCGTCGTCGCCCCACGACGTGTTCCTCTACTACTGGATGGACGACCTGGAGGCCGTGCGGTCCGGGCGCTGGAAGCTCCACCTGGCCAAGCACGGGACGGCGTTCCTCCGCCTGCACGACCTGGTGGCCGACCGGGCCGAGGCCACCGACGTCCAGGCCGATCACCCCGACGTCGTCGCCGCCCTGCTGGCCCATGCCGAGCGAGCCCGTTCCGACCTGGGCGACGCCCTGACCGGCCGGGTCGGCACCGACCTCCGCCCCGTCGGCTGCGTCGACGACCCCGTCCCGCTCACCGCCTACGACCCCGACCACCCCTACGTCGTGGCCGAGTACGACCTGCCGGACCGGGGCTGAGCCCTGAGCCCGGCCGGGTGGGCCAGGCTGGCGGGATGACCGACCGGTACGCCGACTTCCCCGACCTCACCTTCGACCGCCCCGCTGCCGGCGTGCTGCGGATCACCCTCGACGCCCCCGGCCTCAACGCCGTGACCCGGGCCGTCCACCGCCAGCTGGCCGACGTCTGGCGCGCCGTCGACCGGGATCCGGACACCAACGTGGCCCTGCTGCGGGGGGCGGGCAAGGCCTTCTCGGCCGGCGGGAGCTTCGCGATGGTCGACGAGATCATGGACGACGAGGCCGCCCGTCTCCAGGTGCTGCGCGAGGCGCGGGACCTGGTGGTGAACGTGATCGACTGCTCGAAGCCGATCGTGTCGGCCATCCACGGCCCGGCCGTGGGCGCCGGGCTGTGCGCCGCCCTGCTGGCCGACGTCTCGGTGGCCGCCCGCACGGCCAAGATCATCGACGGCCACACGCGGCTCGGGGTGGCCGCCGGTGATCACGCCGCCATCTGCTGGCCCCTCCTCTGCGGGATGGCCAAGGCCAAGTACCTCCTCCTCACGTGCGACCCGGTCACCGGCGAGGAGGCCGAGCGCATCGGCCTGGTCTCGCTGGTCGTCGATGACGAGCTCGTGCAGGACCGGGCCCTCGAGGTCGCCACCCGGCTGGCCGGCGGCGCCCAGTCCGCCATCCGCTTCACCAAGCACACCCTCAACCACTGGTACCGCCAGCAGATCCCGATCTTCGACGCCTCCCTCGCCTACGAGTTCCTCGGCTTCACCGGCCCCGACGCCCGCGAGGGCCTCGCCTCCCACCGCGAGAAGCGCCCCCCGACCTTCACCGGCCCCACCTCCGAGTAGACGCGCCGATGCGGCCCGCGGTTTGCGGGCCGGCACCGGCGTTCGGGGATCAGGCGACTCGGGTGAGGGCGTCGGCGTCCGGTGGACGCGATGTTCGTCGTCGGCCGTCGGGGGTTGTCACGACCACGACGCCGTCGGGCTGGAGCTCGATGGCCCAGCCGGGCCGGTGGATGACCTGGTGGTGCCGGCGGCACAGCAGCACCAGGTTCTCGGGGGCGGTCTCGCCGTGGTCGATCCAGTGCTTGATGTGGTGGGCGTCGGTCATGTGGGCGGCCCGATCGCAGCCGGGGAACCGGCAGCCTCGGTCGCGGTGGCACAGGACCGAGAACAGGGCGGCGCTGATGGTGCGGGTGGCCCGTCCGTAGTCCAGGACGCTGCTGTCGCCGCGGGTGATGACGCGGTGGATGTTGGCGTCACAGGCCAGACGGCGGGCCTCGGTGGCGGTGACCGGGGTGGCGTCGTCGAAGGACCCCTGGCCCTTGGCGGCCATCAGGGTGTCGAGGCCGATGGTGATGTTGACGTGGGGGCGGTGGCGGCCGCCGAGGCGGGTGGTCTGGTGGTCGAGGTAGTGGGTGAACACCTCGGCCAGGGCGTCGTGACGCCGTTGGGTGATCGTGCGGGGGTCGTCGTCGGTCTTGGTCCCCATGGCCAACCGCAAGGCGGCCTGGGCGGCCTGGAACGCCTCCGGCTCCAAGTTGGCGTCGAGCCGCCCGCCCGACAGCGTCGGCGACAGATGCGCCGACCGATCCGGGTCGGGCTCACTCGGGTCGTCGTCGAGGATCTCCCTCGCCATGGCGGCCCAGGTCTTCATGGCCGCCACCGCGGCGGTGATCTCGGCGTTGGCCAAGACGGGGACGAGGTCGTCTTCTTGGGCGGCGAACATCGGGGCGGTCCGATCGGACAGGTTGGCCACCACCGCAGCGACATGGCCGCCGGAGATGGTCCCGTCGAGCCACGCCGCCCGCAGGGCCGGCAGCGAGCGAACCCGGCGGGCGGTCTTCACGAGGCGGGCCGCGTCCGAGGCGGTCATCCGGCCGCGGATGCGGAGCCAGGCGGCCATCGACGCGCACCCCTCCTGGGTGTCCCACTCGCTGGTGTCATCGAAGGCACAGATCGCGGCGACGATCTTCGCCTCGAGCCGGTCGCGCACGGCCAGGACCGAGGCGAGGACATCGCCGTCGACGGGCAGGTCCAGCCTGTCCACGGCGTCGGCGAGGTCCTCGATCATGACCCGTATCTTACCCGATAAACGGGCACTTATGCCAGCAAACGTACAAGATTCTTCGAGATTCTGGTCCCGATCGCCGCCTGCCGAACGGGTGAACCGGCGACAGGGCCAAGGCAACGAGACGACGCAACCGACGGCCCACCGAGGCGACGGACCACCACCAGCGCACAGCTCCATCCGCCGTCCCCAGCCATCGGTACGACCGACCCGCAGCAGTTGTCGGCCGATGGCCCGCGACCCGCCCCACCGTCACAACGAAGCCCAGATCGATCGACGGTCCTCCAATCCGCAGGGATGTGGTCCCCGAACCCCGTGCAGATCCCCCGCACCCCCTACCAGAGGACCGATCTGCACCATGCGCACCAAGAAGCCCTTCCTGACCCTGCTGTCCCTGCTCGCCGTCTTCTCCCTCGTCTCCGCCGCCTGTGGCGACGACGAGGGCGACGACACCAGCTCCGGCAGCGACGACACCGAGCAGACCACCGCCGCCGACGAGGGCAGCGACTCGACCATGGCCGATGAGGGCACCGAGTCGACCATGGCCGACGAGGGCAGCGGCGACGTCGCCGAGCCCGTGGGCGCCGGCTGCGAGGGCATCCCCGCCGACGGTGAGGGCAGCAGCGCCGGCATGGCCGACGACACTGCCGGCACCGCCGCCAGCAACAACCCCGTGCTCAGCACGCTCGTCGATGCCGTCACGGCCGCCGACCTGGTCGACGCCCTGAACACCCCCGACGCCGAGTACACCATCTTCGCCCCGGCGAACTCGGCCTTCGAGGCCATCCCGGCCGAGGACCTCGACGCCCTCCTGGCCGACACCGAGACGCTGACCGACGTCCTCACCTACCACGTCTACGACGGTGGGAAGATGGACATCGACCAGCTGGCCGAGGCCGGGGAGCTCACCATGCTCAACGGTGACACCGTCGAGATCGCCGCCTCCGGCGACACCCTCGAGATCAACGGCGAGTCGATGGTCGTCTGCGGCAACGTGACCACCTCCAACGCCACGGTCCACATCATCGACACGGTCCTCTCGCCCCCGGCCTGAGCCCAGGCCTTCGGGTCCGACCACGACCCCCTGCACCGAGCTCGGTGGGAGATGCCCCAGAAGGGCGCATCTCCCACCGAGCTCGCTCGTTCTGGGGTCAGGTGACGATCTGGGTGATGCCGTTCGGGTTGTCGCCCTCGACGGCGACGGGGAACCCGGCCACGGTGCCGCTGACGAGGCAGCGATCGGTCCCGCCCTCGAACACGACCCCGGGCCCGCCCGCCGGGCGCTCACCCCGGCGGAACGAGGTGAACCCGCTGACCACCGCGGTGCGGCTGCCGTCGAGGCGGAACCCGGCGCCGGCGTTGGAGTCGGCCTGGCAACCGACGAGCGACGAGTTTGCTGCCCCCCGCAGGACGAAGCCGTCGCCAAAGCCGTCCTGGGCCTGGCACCCGGTGAGCTGGTTGCGCTCGCCCCGGATCACGAACTCGTCCTGGTCGAAGTAGCCCTTGCAGCCCTCGAGCCGGTTGTTGGCCTTGGTGATCAGGTAGCCGGGCCCGCCGCTGCCGGCCACGTCGCAGGCCACCAGCGTGCCGTCGGTGCCGCCCACGAAGATGCCGGCTCGGTCGCCGTCGGTGGCGGCCTTGGCGCACTCGAAGACGACGGCCTGGAGCACCCGGGCGGCCCGCACCTCGGCGGGGGTGCCGCCGTCGGGTGGGTCGACGGCGATCCCGATGCCGTGACCACCGAAGTAGGCGACCAGCACATCGGCGATCAGGTGGAACGAGTCGCTCCCGGTGAAGGGCGTCTGCGAGCCCCGGTTGTTGCCCCGCAGGGCGATGCCGTGGCGGCCGGCGGTCTGCTGGCCGGTCGCCCCGTCGAGGGTGAGGTCGCGGATGGCGGCGTTGGCCACCGGCGTCCCGTCGACGTTGGTCTCCACGACCAGGGCGGGCTCGTCGACCCCGGGGAGGAGCTTGATGACCGCGCCCGGCCCGGCCCCGCGGAGGGTGACGCCGGTGCGGAGGAAGAGGCTGCCGGTGATCGGGTAGACGCCCGGCCCGATGTGGACGGTCCCGCCCCGGAGGGCACCGACCCCCTCGGCCGCGGCGGCGTCGATGGCGTCCTGGAGCGAGCCCCGGTCGTCGCCCTCGCCGGTGCCCCGGGCGCCGTGGTCGCGCGTGGCGTCGCGCCAGCCGCCCGGCGGCGACCCGGCCGGTGCGGTCACGCCGGCCCGGGGCAGGGTCGCCGGGCTCCGGTCGCCACCGTCGTCGTCACGCCCCAGGGCGGCCAGGGCCGCCGCCGCGATCCCCGCTCCGGCCAGCCCGGCGCCACCGATCAGGACGCCCCGGCGGGTCCGGTCGGGCTGCGCGCCGGGCCGCGGCTCTGGCTGCGGCTCCGCCACGTCGTCGTCCTCCACCCCCCGAGGCTGGCACGCCGGCCCGGGCGGGCTGGTGACGCCCTACTCCCGCGGGGTGGCGCGGGTGGCGGCGGCGAGGACGGGGCGGGTCAGGCCCACGGCCACGGCTCCGGCCGCCAGGGCGGCCAGGCCGAGACCCACCATCGGGGCGACGTCGGGTCCGACGACCTGCTGCTCGCGGGCGCCGACCGCCACCATGAGGATCTGGGCGGCGAACGCCCCGCTGGCCATGGCCCCGATGCTGGCCAGCCCGAGGGGCACCACCGCCTGCCAGCGCCGAGCCCGCTGGAGCACGGCCAGCGACGTGCCCGCCAGCCGCAACCGGGCGAGGGTGACCCGCTGGTCGAGGATCGACGCCGTGGAGCCGATGGCGGTGGCGACGGTCGCCAGGGCCAGGGCGGCGAGCGACATCACGACGCTGGCCCGGCCCATGTCGTCGACCAGGAGGCTGGCCTCGGCATCGAGGTCGGCGTAGGACGAGACGTCGGCGGTCGGATCGGCGCCCAGGATGGCGGTGCGCAGGACCTCGACGTCGGTCCCGACCTCGGCCACGACCGTCCCGGTCGAGACGGGGTGCGCGCCCTCCGACGTGGCCCAGGCCTCCACCTCGGTGCCGGGGGCGGCAGCGGCCACGGCCTGCTCGACGGCGACGGCGCGCCCGCCGTCGGACGGACCGTCGACGTGCAGGTACAGGTCGGTGGCCTCGTCGAGGTGCTCGACCGAGTCGGCCACGTTCTGGATGGTCGGGATCACGCCGAACAGGAAGCCGGCGATCAGACCGGCCAGCACCATGCCGCTGACGGTGCGGTAGGTGCCCCGGGCGTCGTCGGTGATCCGGCGCCCGGCGAGGACCGGTCCGGGGCGGCGGCCGAGCCCGGCCATGAGCACCCCGACGACCCAGGTGAGCCAGGGCCCGACCACCGCCAGGGTGGCGATGACGGCGCCCAGACCGAGCAGCACGGGGGCGACCGATCCGCCCCGGCCCATCTCCGCCGACGCCGTCACGAGGGCGACCCACGCCACCGGGACGACCAGCAGCCGCACGGCGCGGGGTCGGCGCCCGGTCACCCGTCGGCTCACGCCCAGCGGGCCGATCACGACCTTGCGCAGGGCGACGGTGGCGCTGGCGGCGGCGAGGACGGGCACCACGGCGACGGCGGCCACGAGGGCGGACGCACCGAGGCGGAGGTCGGCGACGACGAAGGCGCTGCCGGCCAGCTCGGTGCGCGCCGCGACCGGGAGCACGGCCAGGTAGAGACCGACGCCACCCGAGGCGCCCACCAGCGCGGCCAGCGCCGTCTCCAGGGCGGTGACCGCCACCACCAGACCCGGGGTGGCGCCCACCAGACGGAGGCCGGCGAGACGCTGCTCGCGCTGCGCCGCCGTCAGCCGGGCGAGGGCACCGACCAGCAGGAGCGTCGGCACCACCAGCAGCACGGCCGCCAGCTGGGCCATCACCTGATAGTCCTCCAGGTCGGCGTCGGGACCGGCGGTGGCGTAGCCGGTGATGGGCGCGGCATCGTCGTCGACCGGGATCTCACCTCGCGCCCGGCCGACCACGACGACGAGGTCGCTGTCGATGGCCCGGCCCGCGTCCCCGATCTCGCCGACGACGATGCCGGGGAAGCGGGCGCCGAGGGCGACCCGGGGCTCGGATGCCACCAGGGCGGCCAGCGCCGGGGACAGCGCCACCTCGCCGGGGGCAGGGAAGGCGGCCAGGCCGGGCGGCATCGGAGGCGTCCCGACACCCGTGGGCGCCAGCTCGACCCGGGTGATGGTCCGGCCCCGGAAGGCGTCGGTGGTGGTGCGCTGGACGGCGGTGGCCGTGGCCGGGTCGGCCGCCGGCGTGGGGGTGCGCCAGGCCACGCGGTCGCCCCGGGCGCCGAGGGCCGGGCTGACCGACAGCGCCAGCAGGGCGAGCGTCGTGGCCGCCAGCACGCCGGCGGCCGTGAGACCCAGCACGGTCCACTGCCGCGCCCCGCCCCGCCGCCACAGCAGCCCCGAGATCCGCAGGACGGTCATCGCCCCTCCCCCGCTCGCCCGACGGTCCCCGTACTGGCGATCAGATCCGGCGGGAAACCGCCGGATCTGATCGCCGGTTCGCCGGGGGGTGGGACCGCGACGACGGCGCCGTCGCGGAGGTGGAGGGTGCGGTCGCAGGCGGCGGCCACCTCCGGGTCGTGGGTGACGACGAGCAACGCCGCCCCCGAGGCCCGGCAGGCCCGCACCAGGACGTCGACGACCTCGCGGCCGGTGGCCCGGTCGAGGGCGGCGGTGGGCTCGTCGGCGAAGACGGCCCGGGGCCGGGCCACGAGCGCCCGGGCGATGGCGACCCGCTGGGCCTGCCCGCCCGACAGCTCGCCGGGCCGGCGGCGCTCGAGGCCCTCGATCCCGAGGGGCCCGAACCACCGGGCCGCCTCGGCCACCGCCGGGCGCCGGGAGGTCCCGGTCAACATGAGGGGCAGGGCCACGTTCTCGACGGCCGGCAGCTCGGGCAGCAGCTGGCCGGACTGGAACACGAAGCCCAGCTCGGCGGCCCGCAGCCGGCTGCGCTCGCGCTCGGAGAGACGGTCGATGCGGCGCTCGCCCAGCCACACCTCGCCCCGATCGGGGCGCTCGATCCCGGCCAGGCAGTGCAGCAGGGTCGACTTCCCCGACCCGCTCGGGCCCATGGCGGCCAGGGCCTCGCCCCGCCCGATGGCGACATCGACCCCGGCCAGGGCGACCGTCTCCCCGAACCGCCGCCCCAGGTCCGTCCCCCGCAGCGCCACACCCCCACCTCCGTACCGGTGATCAGATCCGGCGGCCTCCCGACTGATCCGATCACCAGTTCGAGGTGGGGGGCCGGGGTCGAGGGGGGCGGGGGTGGGCGGCATGGGGGAAGCGTGCGCCGGGTCCGGGGGGCGGGGCATCGGCCGGGCGGGCCGATCGGGCTGGCCGATCGGGCCGTCCGCCCTGACCGAACGGCCGAGGCCACGACCGGCGCCGGCTCCGTACCATCGGAGGGTGCTCCCCGTGTCCCCGCCCGTCGCCGCGCCCCGCGGCGCCCGGGCCTGGTGGGACCGGGTGACGCAGATCCTGCCGTGGGCCGTCGACCTGGCCGTCGTGGGCGGGGTCGGGATGTTCGTGCTGTTCGACCTGCTCAACACGTCCACCGGCGTCGGCCGGCTCAAGCCGCTCGCCGGGCTGGCCGCCCTCGCCCTGGCCGCCATCCGCCGGTGGGCGGCGCTGCCCGCCTTCGGACTGCTGGTCGTCGGCATCGTCGGGCTGGCCGCCCTGGCCCAGGCGATCAGCGCCAGCAGCGGCCAGCCCCCGCCGCTGGCCCCGGCCATCGCCCTGTCGGCCCTCGCCACACCGATCGTCCGCCGCGGGCCGGTGCCCGTGGCCGTGGTGGCCGCCGGGGCCGGGGCGATCGCCGTCGCCGCCCTGTCGACCTGGCCGGGCGAGGCCGTGGTCAAGGTGGTGATCGGGGTCCTCGTCGGCGGCGCCTACGCCCTCGGCGTGGGGGTCGGCGTGTACCTCCGCCACCTCGACGACGAGCAGGTCCGGGCAGCCGACGCGGCCCGGCGGTCCGAACGGCTCGACATCGCCCGCGAGCTCCACGACCTGGTGGCCCACTACGTGACCGGGATCGTCGTCCAGGCCCAGGCCGCCCAGGTCATGGCCGACCGCGACCCGGCCGCCGCCGGGGCCGCCCTCGAGCGCATCGAGGGCGCCGGGCGCGACGCCCTCACCGCCATGCGGGGGATGGTCGGGTCGCTGCGGGGCGCGTCCGGCGACGCCGCACCGACCACACCTCCGGTCGGGCTGGCCGCCCTGGACGACCTGGCCGGGCTGGAGGAGCTGGCGGTCCGCAGCCGGGCCACCGGTCTGCCGGTCACCGTGCGGGTCAGCGCCGAGGCGGCGCGGGTGGCCCGCGGGGCGACGGCGGCGTCGACCCACCGCATCGTGCAGGAGTCGCTCACCAACGTGCACCGCCACGCCGTCGAGCCCACCCACGCCGAGGTCGATGTCCGTCTCGTCGAGGGCCGGCTCGTCGTCACCGTGTCCGACGACGGCCGCCCGGCGGTGACCACCGACTCGGGATCCTCCCTGGCCGGCGGGGGGTTCGGCCTGGTGGGCATGGCCGAGCGGGCCCACGCCCTCGACGGCCACCTCGCGGCCGGGCCCGTCGACCCGCCGGCCCTCGGGTGGCGGGTGCAGGCCGTGCTCCCGGTCGACCCGGCATGACGATCCGGGTCGTGCTGGCCGACGACCAGGAGATGGTGCGCACCGGCTTTCGCATGATCCTGGAGGCGACCGACGAGGTGACGGTCGTGGGCGAGGCCGCCGACGGGCGCACGGCGGTCGACCTGTGCCGGCGGCTGCGGCCCGACGTGGCCCTGCTCGACATCCGCATGCCGGTGCTCGACGGGCTGGAGGCGACCCGTCTGCTCGCCGGCCCCGACGTCGCCGACCCCGTCCGGGTCGTGGTCGTCACGACCTTCGACCTCGACGAGTACGTCCACACCGCCCTGCTCCACGGGGCCACCGGCTTCCTGCTCAAGGACGCCGGACCGGCCCTCCTGGTCGAGGCCGTGCGCGCCGCAGCGCGCGGCGACGCCCTCGTCTCACCGCAGATCACCACCCGCCTGCTCCGCCAGCTGAGCGGCGGCACCGCCTCCCGCCGGGCCGCGGCCGAGCCCTTCGCGCCCCTGACCGAGCGGGAGGAGCAGGCGCTGACCCTCGTCGCCCAGGGCCTCACCAACGCCGAGATCGGCGCCCGCCTCTTCGTCTCCCCCTCCACGGTCAAGACCCACCTCGGCAGCCTCCAGACCAAGCTCGGCGCCCGCAACCGCACCGAGCTCGCCGTCTGGGCCTGGCAATCCGGCCACATGGACGACGCCTAGAACGGCCGAGACCCGCCCCGAAGGGCGGGCCACGACCGACACACACGTCCACATCCCAAGAAGGAGACAGCCAGGAGTTCGCCGTCCGGCCCCCGATCCCTCCTGGGCGTTCCGCCTAGCAGGGCGCAGAAAGGCCCCGACGGTCGCGCCCAACGGCCTGAGACGCTCGGTGGTAGATGGCGCCTGGCGCGGTCGAGGCGCTCAGAACGGACCTGAGCGCGCGGCCGATCGGCAGCCCCATCTCTGGAGGCACCCTGCTAGGCGACGGGG
>DASYLG010000389.1:0-2149 GCA_036009685.1 Iamia sp.
CGTCTCGCCCTACGAGGACTTCGGCGCCCCCATGCAGGCCGACCTGCTGCTCGACTGGCTCGACCGGCGGGGCATCGAGCAGGCCGTGCTGGTGGGCCACGAGCAGGGGGGTGCCGTCGCCCAGCAGATCGTGGCCAACCACCCCGAGCGGGTCGCCGGTCTGGTGCTCGTGGCCACGGTGGCCTACGACAACTGGCCGATCGCCCTGGCCGCCCAGGTCATGCGGCTGGCCCGGACCCCCGGGGCCGACGTCCTGGCCTACGCCCTCGACCTGCCTCGTCGGGTCGGCGCCAACGACCTCATCGGGTTCGGGCGGGCCGTGTACGACGCCCAGAGCCTCGACCCCGACATCGTCGACGAGTACCTCCGCCCGCTGCTCACGGCCGAGGGGCGCGAGCGGGCCCGCCGCTTCCTCCTGGCCGGCGACGACCGGGTCACGCTCGAGTGCATCCCCGGCCTCCGGGCCTACCCCGGACCCGCTGCCGTGGTGTGGGGCGCCGACGACGCCTTCCTCTCCCCGTCGTGGGGCGCCCGTCTGGTCGACGACCTGGCCGGCGCCGACGCCCTCACCCTCGTGCCGTTCTGCGGCCACCTCGTCCCCGAGGAGGCCCCGGACGCGGTGGCCGACGCCGTGCGCGACGTGGTCGCCCGGGCGGGGGCGGCCCGGTCGTCGTCCGCGGACGGCGGCGATGGCTGAGCGGACCAAGACCCACTACGAGACCCTCGGCATCCCGACCGGGGCCGATCCGGCCGAGATCCGCCGGGCCTACGTCGCCCTGGCCCGCCGCTTCCATCCCGACGCCCACGCCGACCGCAGCCCGGCCGAGCAGGCCCACGCCGACCGGCGCATGCGCGACGTCAACGAGGCCTGGTCGGCCCTGTCGGACCCGACCCGGCGCCGGGCCTACGACCAGACCCTGGGCCGGGGCCGTCCGTCCGAGCCGCCACGGCCCCGCCCTCCCGGCCGGCCGTGGACCCCGCGGACCGACGACGACGCCTGGATGCGGGACTTCGGCTCGTGGCGGGACGAGACCGACCTCCTGCCACCCGACCCGCCCGGACCCCGGCGCCCGGTCCGGCTGCTGCCCGCCGCCATCCTCCTGGCGGGCGTCTTCGTGGGGATCCTCGGCCTGGTCCTCTCGTCCCGGCCGGTCCTCGCCGTGGCCTTCATGCTGGGGGGCATGTCCCTCGCCCTGTGGATCTGGCTGCCGCTGGTCGAGCTGTCTCGCAGCCGGTCATCAGACCCCGACCGGTAGAACAGGGCGATGGCCACCTACCTCGACCGCATCATCGACGCCCACCGCGAGGCGGCCGCCGCCGACGGCCGGCGTCGGGGCGCGATCGAGGAGGCGGCCGAGAAGGCCATGTCCGACGGTCCCACCCGCGGCCTGCGGGCCGCCCTCGCCGCCGACCACGCCGCCGGGAACCTGGCCGTGATCGCCGAGATCAAGCGCCGGTCGCCGTCCAAGGGCGACCTCGCCCCGGGCCTGGTGGCCGGCCGGGTGGCCGAGGCCTACGCCGAGGGCGGGGCCGCCGGGCTCTCGGTGCTCACCGATCTCGACTTCTTCGGCGGCTCGCCCGCCGACCTGGGCGAGGCCCGGGGCGCGGTCGAGGTCCCCGTGCTGCGCAAGGACTTCACCGTCGTCGAGGCCGACGTCTTCGACGCCCGGGCCATGGGCGCCGATGCCGTCCTCCTGATCGTGGCCGCCCTCGACGATGCCGAGCTGGCCGACTTCCGGGCCCTCGGCGCCGAGCTGGGCCTCGACGTCCTGGTCGAGGCGCACGACGAGCGCGAGGTCGAGCGGGCCCTGGAGGCCGGCGCCGACCTCATCGGCGTCAACCAGCGCGACCTCCTGACCTTCGAGGTCGACACCGCCCGAGCCGAGCGCGTCGCCCCCGAGATCCCCGAGGGCGTCGTGAGGGTCGCCGAGTCCGGCGTGCGGGACGCCGCCGACGCCCGTCGCCTCGCGGCCGCCGGCTACCACGCCGTCCTGGTCGGCGAGTCCGTCGTCACCGACGGCGACCCCGCCGCCGCCGTGAAGGCCCTCCGTGCGGCCCGCGCCGACCCCGAGGACCCCGAGGAGTAGCCGCTGCTCACCCCAGGACGGCCTCGAGCCATCCCTGAACCGTCTCGTGGTGGTTGATCCAG
>DASYLG010000390.1:0-7973 GCA_036009685.1 Iamia sp.
CGCTTCTCGCGGGGGAAGTACGTGCCGCAGAAGAAGGGCTCGCCGTCGGGGGTCATGAACACCGTCATGGGCCAGCCCCCGGAGCCGGTCATCGCCTGGGTGGCCTCCATGTAGATCGCATCGACGTCGGGCCGCTCCTCGCGGTCGACCTTGATGGCGACGAAGAGGTCGTTGACGACGGCGGCGACGTCCGGATCCTCGAAGCTCTCGTGGGCCATCACATGACACCAGTGGCAGGCCGAGTAGCCGACCGAGAGCAGGACGGGCACGTCGCGCCGGCGGGCCTCGGCGAAGGCCCCGTCGCTCCACGGCCACCAGTCCACCGGGTTGTCGGCGTGCTGCCGGAGGTACGGGCTGGTCTGGTCGGCCAGGCGGTTCATAGCTGGTCAGGGTACGGGGGCGGTCCGGCCATCCCTGCTCGGACGGCCGGGCCCCAGCGCGACCCCCTAGGTTCTCGGGGCATGGACATCCGGATGGACGGCAAGGTGGCGGTGGTGACGGGGGCGTCCAAGGGCATCGGCCTGGCGACGGCGCGGATGCTGGCCGCGGCGGGCGCCTCGGTGCTGCTGACGTCGCGCAAGCCCGACGCCCTGGAGGCCGCCGCGGCCGACATCGTGACCACCGTGCCCGACGCCCGGGTCGAGTGGATCGCGGCCAACGCCGGCGCCCCCGACAGCCCGGCCGCCATCGTGGCCGCCGCCGTCGACCGGCTCGGCGGTCTCGACGTGGTGGTCAACAACGCCGCCACCAACCCGTACTTCGGGCCCGCCCTCGACATCAGCGACGCCCAGTGGGACAAGACCTTCGACGTCAACCTCAAGGGCGCCCACGCCTTGGTCCGCGAGGCCCGCGAGGCGCTGGCGGCCGGCGACGGGGGCGCGGTGGTGAACATCGCCTCGATCGGTGGGCTGGCCGTCGAGCCCGGCATCGGGGTCTACAACGTGACCAAGGCGGCCCTGATCCACCTGACCCGAGCCCTCGCCCAGGAGCTGGCGCCGGCCGTGCGGGTCAACGCCGTGGCCCCGGGCCTGGTGAAGACCGACATGGCGCGCGGGCTGTGGGAGGAGCACGAGGCGGTGATCGCCCCCCGGCTGCCGATGCGGCGCCTGGGCGAGCCCGAGGACATCGCCGGTGCGGTCCTGTACCTGGTCAGCGATCTGTCGTCGTGGGTCACGGGCACCACGCTGGTGCTCGACGGGGGCGCTCTCCTGCGGGGGTGAGCGGCCGACCACGAGCAGCGGCGGGTGACGTGTGACACCATGGTCCGACCCCCACAGGAGGATCCCCCGTGCACGTGGCAGGTCTGCTGAGGAGCAAGGGCGACGAGGTCGCCACGGTCGCGCCGTCGGCCACGGTCGGGGTGGTGGTCGCCGCCCTGGCCGAGCACAGGGTCGGCGCCCTGGTGGTTTCGGAAGACGGCCAGCGGGTCGACGGGATCGTCTCCGAGCGCGACGTGGTGCGGGCCCTGGCCGACCAGGGCGGGGCCGTCCTCGACGTCGAGGTGGCAACGATCATGACCACGAAGGTGGTCACCTGCGAGATGTCGACCACGGTCGACGAGCTGTCGTCGCTGATGACCGAGGGCCGCTACCGCCACGTCCCCGTGGTGGTCGACGGGGCGCTGGCCGGCATCGTCAGCATCGGCGACGTGGTCAAGAGCCGCATCAAGGATCTCGAGGACGAGAAGCAGACCCTGCACGAGTACATCTCCGGCGGCCGCTAGCGCCGCGGGGCATCAGGCCTCGGCGGGGTAGCGGGTCGCCAGGCCGACCAGGTTGCCCTCGCTGTCGCGGATGAAGGCGATCCACTCCGAGCCGCCGGGCGGCCCGAAGGTGCCGGCCGGGTCGCCGAAGACCTCGTGGGCCTCGCCCTCGACGGGGACGCCGGCCGCCCGCAGCTCCTCGACCCGGGCGCGGACGTCCTCGACCCGCAGGTAGAGGAGCGAGCCGGGGGAGCCGACCTCGATCATGAGGCGCGTCCCGGCCAGGTCGAAGAAGACGAGCCCGGGCGGGTCGTAGCGGGCGACCGGCTCCTGGTCGAGGAGGTCGGCGTAGAAGGCGGCGGCCCGGTCGAGGTCCTCGGCGCCCTGGGCGACCTGGTGGAGGATCATGCGGGGTCCCTTCGCTGGCGGGGCTCGTCGTGGCCCCCTGCCTACCATCGCGGTGTGCCCGATGTCTCCTGGCCCCCAGGTGCTACCGGCGGTAACATCCGGGCCATGGTCGAGTCCGAGTCCGTCGACGTCCTGATCGTGGGGGCCGGGCTGTCCGGCATCGGAGCGGCCTACCGCCTCCAGGAGCAGACGCCGGGCACCACCTACGCCCTGCTCGAGGGGCGCGACGCCAGCGGCGGGACCTGGGACCTGTTCCGGTACCCCGGCATCCGCTCGGACTCGGACATGTTCACCCTCGGCTACCCGTTCCGGCCGTGGACCGGCGAGCGGTCGATCGCCGACGGCGCCGACATCCTCCAGTACATCCGGGACACCGCCGCCGAGAACGGGATCGACCAGCACATCCGCTATCGCCACAAGGTCGTGGCCGCCTCGTGGTCGAGCGACGAGGCCCGGTGGACCGTCGACGTGGTCGTCGGTGACGACGCCGAGCCGGCCCGGTTCACGGCGTCGTTCCTCTTCATGTGCAGTGGCTACTACTCCTACGACGAGGGTCACACGCCGGACTTCGCGGGCATCGACGACTACCGCGGCCAGGTGGTGCACCCGCAGGCCTGGCCCGAGGACCTCGACTACGCCGGCAAGAGGGTCGTGGTGATCGGCAGTGGCGCCACCGCCGTCACCCTCATCCCCAACTTGGCGAAGACGGCCGCCCACGTCACCATGCTCCAGCGCTCGCCCACCTACATCGGGTCGCTGCCGGGCGTCGACCCGCTCGCCCAGCTGACCCGCAAGGCGCTCCCGGCCCAGGCCGCCCACACCGTCAACCGCTGGCGCAGTGTCCTGTTCAACACGGCCTTCTACCAGTTCTGCCAGCGGCGTCCGGCCCTGGCCAAGAAGCTGATGAAGCAGCGCGTCAAGGCCGAGCTGCCCGCCGACGTGCCGGTGAACCCTCACTTCGACCCGAGCTACGACCCGTGGGACCAGCGGGTCTGCCTGGTGCCCGACGGCGACCTGTTCACGGCCATGCGGGCCGGCACGGCGTCGGTGGTGACCGATCACATCGACACCTTCACCGAGACCGGCATCCGCCTCGCCTCCGGCGCCGAGCTCGAGGCCGACATCGTCGTCACGGCCACCGGGCTGCGCCTGGTGGCGGCGGGTGGGATCGTCTTCGACGTCGACGGACGCGAGGTCGTCCCGGGCGAGACCTTCGTCTACAAGGGCTTCATGCTGAGCGGCGTGCCCAACGCGGCGATGTGCGTGGGCTACACCAACGCCTCCTGGACCCTGCGGGCCGACATCACCGCCCAGTCGGTGGCCCGGCTCTGGAGCCTGATGCGCCGGCGGGGCCACACCATGGCCGTCGCCGAGATCTCCGAGGAGGAGGCGGCCTCGGCCCAGCCGCTGCTCGGCCTGACCTCGGGCTACGTCCAGCGGGCGGCCGCCCTCATGCCCAAGCAGGGCAACCGGGCCCCGTGGCTGCTCCGCCAGAACTTCGTGCTCGACCTGCTCACCTTCAAGCTGGGCGACCTCACCGAGTCCATCCGCTTCTCGTCCCCCGACAAGCGCGCCCGCCGGGTCCGGGCCGATCTCGACCGCGAGCTCGAGGAGCTGGTCGACGCCTGATCCGGCCGCCGCGCCGGGGCTAGTCGCGGTCGAGCCAGGTGCAGATGCAGAGCTCGTTGCCCTCGACGTCGGCGAGGACGTGGAAGCTGCGCTCGTTGCTGGAGAGGTGCGTGCCGCCGGCGGCGATGACAGCGGCGACCCGCTGCTCGGCCACGTCGTGGGGGACGGTGATGTCGACGTGGATGTGGTTGCGCTCGGGACGGATGACGTCCATCTGCTGGAACCACACCGGCGGGCCGATGCGCAGCGGGTCGATCACGGCGATGACCTGCTGGCCCTCGGGCGTGGGCTCGTCCTCGTAGGCCAGGGCCGCCTTCCAGAACGGCCGGACGGCATCGATGTCGACGGCGTCGATGGCGATCTCGGACCGGATGGCGGCGACGGGTGAGGACGTGAGGCCCATCTCGGCGGCCAGGGCGGTGAGCGCCCGCGCCGCGTCGAGGTCGGCTGGGCCCAGGGGGCCACCGGGTGGGAGGGACAGGTGCGCCACCTCGCCCCGGAGGTCGATGTCCGGCACCCGGTCGGCGGTGCTGGTGACGGCCTCGGCCACGAAACCCGCCGCCTCGAACGGGGTGCCGGCTGTGAACGTGGCCTCGATCCGGCCCAGGAGGTAGCGCCAATCATCGAGTCCCTCCTCGGCGTCGAAGGCGGTTGCGGTCAGGTCGTCGGCCATACCCGCGACCGTACACCCGTACACATGTTCGTCCCTCAGGGGAGGTCGGCACGGGCGATCTTGCCGAGCGGGGTGCGGGGCAGCCTCTCGACCAGCACCAGCTGGCGGGGCGCGGCGGCGCGGGGGAGGGTGGCCGAGACGTGGTCGCGCAGCGCCGGCAGGGTCGGCTGGGGCGCGGACGAGGCCGGGACGACCCAGGCCACGACCCGCTGGCCCCACTCGGGGTCGGGCCGGCCGGCGACGGCCACCTCGGCCACGGCCGGGTGGGTGAGCAGCGCCCGCTCGACGGCGGTGGGCCACACGTTCTCGCCGCCGGTGACGATCATGTCATCGACCCGGCCGTCGACGTGGACGGTGCCGTCGGCCTCGACCCGCCCGGCATCGCCGGTGGGGAGCCACCCGTCGCGCCGGCGGTCGACCACCGATCCGTCGGGCTGGCGGACGCCGCGGGCCAGGGTGGGGGAGCGAAGCCAGACCTCACCGTCGCGCCCCTCGACGTCGACGTCCGGGAGGGGGCGCCGGTCGTAGACGACGCCGCCACCGGTCTCGGTCAGGCCGTAGGTCCGCACGACGTTGGCCGGGCGCGCCGCCACCGTGTCGGCCGAGCCGCCCAGGACGATCCACCGCCACCCGTCGGCGCCGACCCGGTCGAGGGCGGTCGGCACCAGCGAGGTGAGGGTTGCGCCCGCGTCCCGTGCCGCTCGCACGGCTTCGAGGTCGAACCCGTCGTGGACGTCCAACCCGACGTCGTCGATCACCGCCCGCACGACGACTCCCAGCCCGCCGACGTGGGCCAGGGGCAGGCAGGCGAGCCAGCGATCGTCGGACCCGACGCCGAGGTGGGCGTGGACGGCGGTGGCGTGGGCGGCCAGCGCGGCGTGGGTGAGGACGACGCCCTTGGGCGCCCCGGTCGAGCCGCTGGTGGGCACGACCAGGGCATCGCCGTCCTCGACGGGTGGGGCGGCGGGGTCCGACGCGATCGCCGCCCCGGTGGCGTCGAGCACCACGGCCGGTCGCAGCCGGTCCAGCAGGTCGGCGCGGGCCGGCGCCGGCAGCCGCGGGTCGAGCGGGAGGAGGGCATCGTCGTCGTCCCACGTCCGCCGCAGCCGGTCGACGAAGCCCGGTCCGCCCCGCGCCTCGACCGCGACCAGCCTCCTCATCGCCGCCGAGGGTACGACCGGGATCGTTCCGTGGGCGGAAACCCACCGGACCGGTGGGAACCCGCACACGGATCAGCGGCCACAACTACGGTCGGGGCCCCGATCCCACGCTGCGACCCCGGAGGACCCGATGCAGGGCCTGATGCAGGACCACCCGCTCTCGCTGGAGCACTTCTTCGACCGGGCCGAGAACCTCTTCCACGACAAGCGGGTGATCACGGCCACGGCCACCGGCAGGGAGACCCGGACCTACGGCGAGTGGGCGGCCCGCACCCGCAAGGTCGGCGGGGCCCTGGCCGACCTCGGCATCTCGGACGACGGCCGGGTGGCGACCTTCGGCTGGAACTCGGCCAACCACCTCGAGCTCTACTTCGCCGCCCCGTGCAGCGGCCGGGTGCTCCACACGCTCAACATCCGGCTGTTCCCCGAGCAGCTGACCTACATCGCCAACCACGCCGAGGACGAGGTGGTGTTCATCGACCGCAGCCTGGCCGCCCTGGTCTGGCCCCTGCTCCCGACGTTCGAGACGGTCAAGCACCTCGTGATCATGGACGACGGTGCCGGCGAGGTCCCCGAGGAGGCGCCGGCGGGCAAGACGATCCATCGCTACGAGGACCTGATCGAGGCGGCCAGCCCGGCGACGTGGGACGTCCGGGACGAGAACCAGGCCGCCAGCATGTGCTACACGTCCGGCACCACGGGCAACCCCAAGGGCGTCGTCTACAGCCACCGGTCGACCTACCTGCACACCATGGGCGTGATGGCCGTCGACGCCATCGGGGCCTCCGAGACCGACACGATCCTGCCGGTCGTGCCCATGTTCCACGCCAACGCCTGGGGCCTGGCCCACGCCGGTGTCGCCGTCGGCGCCAACCTGGTGATGCCCGGGCCCAAGATGGCGCCCGAGCCCATCGCCGAGCTGATCGAGAGCGAGAAGGTCACCATCGCCGCCGGCGTGCCCACCATCTGGATGGGCGTGCTGCCGGCGCTGAAGGGCCGCGACATCTCGGCCCTGCGGGCCATCCCGTGTGGCGGCTCGGCCGTGCCCAAGGCCCTCTCGGAGGCCTACCGCGAGCAGGTCGGCCTGCCCATCTACCAGGCGTGGGGCATGACCGAGACCAGCCCCGTCGCCTCCGCCGCCCACATCAAGTCGACCCTGGCCGACGGGTTGGACGAGACGGCGCTGGCCGACCTGCGCACCACCATCGGCGTGCCGTTGGCCGGTGTCGACCTGCGCATCGTCGACCCCGAGAGCCTCGAGTCGGTGGCCAAGGACGGCAAGGACCAGGGCGAGATCCAGGCCCGCGGTGCCTGGATCGCCCGCGAGTACTACGACGACGACCGCTCGCCGGAGAGCTTCACCGAGGACGGCTGGCTCAAGACCGGCGACGTCGCCACCGTCGACGAGCACGGCTACATGCGCATCGTCGATCGCACCAAGGACGTGGTGAAGTCCGGCGGCGAGTGGATCTCCACGGTCGAGCTGGAGAACGAGATCATGGGCCACCCCAAGGTCGCCGAGGCCGCCGTCATCGGGGTCAAGCACCCGAAGTGGCAGGAGCGCCCGCTGGCCTGCGTCGTGGTCAAGGAGGGCGAGGAGCTCACCAAGGACGACGTGCTGGCGTTCCTCGACGGCAAGATCGCCAAGTGGTGGACCCCTGACGACGTGGTGTTCGTCGAGGAGATCCCCAAGACCAGCGTCGGCAAGTTCTCCAAGAAGGACCTGCGCGTGCAGTTCAAGGACTACGAGCTCCCCACCGGCTAGTCAGCCGGCCAGGGCGTCGGCCTGCTCGATGTCCTTGAAGTAGCGCTTGTGGATCCGGACGGTCTCGTTGCCCAGGGTGACCGGGTGCCACAGCCCCTTCGGCGGCCCGAGCGGGGTCCGGCGGTCGACCTCGGCCACGATCGAGCGGGCCTTGGCCGTGGAGAACTTGCCGGAGTCGAAGACCAGGATGCGCTGATCGGTGGCCACGATCGTCCGGTACGAGTTCACGAGGTAGAAGACGATGTAGGCGGCCAGCACCAGGTACTGGCTCGCGGTCTGGGCCCCCATGACGGCCTGGATCTGTTCGCCCTCCCGCAGGTGCGGCTGGGCGTTGGCGGTGATCTTGTCTCGGATGGCCACGTGGACCCCTCCTGTTCGACGGACGCCGGGACGTTAGAGCACCGTTGCCGGCCGCTGATCGACCTCCGGGCGAGGGTCCCCGTGAGGGGGGCCCGCCGAGTGCCACGATGAGGAGCCCCTGACGGCCCCTTGGAGCACGGCGAGTGCTGTTCCCCACCTTCGAGTTCGCCCTCTTCTTCTCCGGCGTCTTCGTCCTCAACTGGCTGCTCCGGCCCCACCCCCTGGCCTGGCGGCTGTTCCTGCTCGGTGCCAGCTTCGTGTTCTACGGGGCCTTCG
>DASYLG010000391.1:0-3954 GCA_036009685.1 Iamia sp.
CCAACGAGGACGAGAAGACCGACGAACCGCTTCATGCGGTCGGGCATTCGGTAGAACCGGGAACCTCGGCGAGCGTCCTCCGGTCGGCGAACTTCCACCCACCCGCTTCTCGTACGGCCTCGGTCTCAAAAAGGGACGCCACCAAGTCATCGTTGACCACTGCGCCATCGGGCCCTGACAGGACGTCCGCGTCGATGACGCACTCGACCACCCTTGCGTCATTTCCCTCGATCTCGATCGCCTTGACCTCAAGGCGTGATTCTTCGTTCGGCTCCGAGATCTGACCGGCCGCCAAGACGTCCCTGGCTCTCGCTACAAACGCAGCGAGGTACGGATCGATCAAGTAGTCAGCCGCGGACTCCGGCTCAGCCTCGCCCTGGTAGATCGCGTCTGATGCCTCGTACCAGTCCTCCGCTAGGTGGCGGAGGGCTTGTTCGTCGGCGGCCTCGGGGGACTCGGTCGTTGTCGTCGCCTCGGTCGAGGGGGACGTGGTGGTGGGCTGGGGGTCCGCGTCCTTGTCGTCGTCGCCACCGCAGGCTGCGAGCGCCAGGCCAAGGACGACGAGAAGGGCTGAGAGTTGTCGAGAACGTGGCATCACCGGCCACTCTCTACCCCATCGATGCCCGCTGTCACACCTTGTCGTGCGTCCACGGGTGCGCGGCCTCGAGCTGGCTGGCCACCCGGAGCAGCACGTCCTCCCGGGTCGGCGCCGCCACGAGCTGCTGGCCGATCGGGAGGCCGGACGACGACATCGTCAGCGGCAGCGAGATCGCCGGCTGGCCGGTGATGTTGAACACGGCCGTGAAGGCCACGATCGGCGTGGCCCGGAGGAGACCGGCGAGGGGGTTGTCGGGCGCGGGGGCGAACTGCCCGAGGGTCGGCGCCACCTCGGGGATGGTCGGGGTGAGGAGCAGGTCCCACTCCTCCCACCAGCGGATGACGGCACGGGCGACGCGATGGAGCCCCTCCCGACCGGCGAGGTACTGGGCGCCGGTGACGGATCGGCCCATCTCGGCCACCGCCCACGTGCCCGCCTCGACGCCCTCCTCGGTGACGGGCTCGCCGATCAGCTCGCCGATGGCGTCCAGCTCGTGGGCGGTCCACACGCCGAAGCAGGTGAGGAAGTGGGCGAGGGCGGAGGAGTCGGCCAGGGCCGGCGGGGAGGCGGCCTCGACCCGGTGACCCAGGTCGGCGAGCCGCTGGGCGGTGGCCTCGGTGGCCGCCGCCACCTCGGGGTCGGTGAAGGCCGACCCGTCCGGCGGCTGGGCGACCCAGCCGATGCGGAGCGACCCGGGGTCGGCACCGACCTCGTCGGCGTAGGGCCGAGCCGGCGGCGGTGCCCAGGACGGATCGCCCACGTCGGGGCCGGCCACGGCGTCGAGGAGCGCGGCCGTGTCCCGCACGCTGCGGGTGACGGCGAGCCGGCTGACGAGCCCGGCCCACGCCTCCCCCACGTCCGGTCCGACCGGCACCCGGCCCCGGCTCGGCTTCAGCCCGACCAGGCCGCAGAAGGACGCCGGGATGCGGATGGACCCGCCCCCGTCGCCGGCGTGGCCCATGGGCACGACGCCGGCGGCGACGGCCGCAGCCGACCCGCCGCTCGACCCACCCGGTGTACGGGTCGGGTCCCACGGGTTGTGCGTCGGGCCGTAGGACTCGGGCTCCGTCGAGGGGACCAGGCCGAGCTCGGGCGTGTTGGTCTTGCCGATGATGACCAGGCCGGCCGCCCGGAAGCGCCGGGTGAGCGTGTCGTCGACCGGGGAGACGTAGCCCCGGTCCCGCAGCACCTTGGTGCCCATGTGCAGGGGGAGCCCGGCGGCGGTGCCGTCGAGATCCTTGAGCACGAACGGCACACCGCGGAAGGGGCCGTCGGGCAGGTCGCCACCCGCCTCGTCGACGGCCTCCTGGTAGCGGGGGTGGATGACGGCGTTGAGGTCGCTCGTCGCCTCGGCCCGGTCGACGGCGGCCTGCACCAGCTCGGCGGCGGAGACCTCCCCCGTGCGGACGAGGTCGGCCTGGGCGGTGGCGTCGAGGGCGTTGATGTCGGCCATGGCCGGGGACCCTACGACCGGGCGCGGGGTGGCGCCGACCGAGCGGACGGCCGGGTCAGAGGGCGGTGTCGGGCGTGCGCCGGTGGAGGATCCAGGCGGCCAGCACACCCCCGGCGGCGCCGAAGACGTGGCCCGTCCACGAGACGCCCGGCGTGGGCAGGAGACCCCACAGGATCCCGCCGTACACGACCAGCACCACCAGCCCGCCGAGGATCCACGCGACCTTGCGGGCGATCACGCCCCGGGCCAGCAGGTAGGTGAGGAAGCCGAACACCACGCCGCTGGCGCCGATGTGCACCGTGCCCCCCCGGGCGAACAGCCACACCCCGGCCCCGCTGGTGACGCCGACGATCGCCGCCACCCGGGCGAAGCGGGCCACGCTGCCGCTGGCGATGGCCCCGCCCATCACCAGGAACGGGAGGGTGTTGCCGAACAGGTGGCGGAACCCGTCGTGCAGGAACGGCATCAGCGGGATCCCGAGCAGCCCGCGCCCCGTCCGCGGGCGGACGCCCAGGTCGTTCAGCGGCTGCCCGCCGGGCAGGATCAGGTCGACGAGCTCCTCGGCCCACATCACCGCCACCACCACGGCGACGATCACGAAGGGGCGGAGCAGGTCGGCCACCGGGCCCTCGTGGGGCTCCGGCCGGGCCGGGCCGGTGGTGGGATCGGGGATCAGGGGGGCGCCCACGGGCCCATGCTCGCGCTCCCGGCGGGGCGATGGCAGCGCGGCGTGGCAAGGTCGGGGCCGACGAGCTCACGAGGAGGTCCGGCGATGGCCGACGACAAGTGGTGGTGGGATCTGACCAACGGGCGCGCCGTCACCGGCGCCGAGCGGCCCCGCGACATCGAGGTGCTCGGGCCGTACCCGACGCGCCAGGCCGCCGAGGATTGGCAGAGCACCCACAAGGCCCGCAACGACGCCTGGGACGCCGAGGACGAGCGCTGGGCGGGCAACGACCCTTCTGACGAGTAACAGGCATGACCTGCCACTTGGGTGGTAGGCTGTCACCACTTCCCCTGCCGATGTCCCTGCGATCGACAGGAGAGCCACCGTGCTCACAGAACGCAACCGTGCCGTCCTCCACCGACGGCTGTCCGAGATGGTCGGAGACGAGGAGGCCGTCAGCGAGATGCTCTCGAACTTTCCCGCCGACGACCACGACCCCGTCGTGAGGGTGTCGATGCTCGACGCCCAGATCTCGAGCCTCAGGGTCGAGATGCACAAGCAGACGACCCAGCTCGTCATGTGGATGGCCGGGCTGGTGGTGACGTGCTCGGCCATCGTCATCGCCGCCATCGGCGTGATCGTGAACTAGCCCCGGAGCATCAGGCCGCGGTAGGAGTCGCGGAAGCCGGCGGCGACGAGATGCTCGGCGGCATCGGTCTCGCGGACGGGCAGGCCGTCGACCTTGGTGATCTCGACGCTGCGGCGGCGCCCGGTGCGGACCAGGGCGACGAGGGCGTCGACCCAGCGGGTGTCGTCGTCCGCGGTGCGGCCGTCGACCGTGGTGGTGTCGTCGCCCTCGGCCGCCACCCGACCGGCGGCCCCGGGGAAGAGGCTCACCGTACGGCCGCCTCGCTCGAGGTAGGCCAGCGGTCGGCCGTCGACCAGCACCACGTGGGCCCCGGCGGCCCGGGCCGGGCGACCCGACGACACCGGCCACGGCAGGGCGGCACCGTAGGGCTGGGCCGGGTCGGTGGCCGCCAGCACCAGGGGCACGACCGGGGCGTCGAGATCGACCTCGTCGTCGAGGCCGTCGGGGTACGGGTCGTCGCCCCAACCGCCGGAGTACGGCTCGGGCTCGGCCGTCCACCCGGCGGGCAGGCCCTCGTCGCCGTCGAGGTCCCACCCCGAGCCGGCCAGCCCGTCGTCGTCGTCCAGGGTCGGTGGGGCGTCGGCCGG
>DASYLG010000392.1:0-1649 GCA_036009685.1 Iamia sp.
GATGCCCCGATGGCTGACCGCGCCGCCGGGTGTCGAGCCGTGGCCGGGCGATCAGGAGCCCCGACGGGAGCCGATCCGGGGGTCGCATCCGGGTGAGTAGCGTGGGCGCCCGTCCCCGGGGCAGAGCCGCCCCGTCGTCGAGCCACGGAGGACCGCTGTGCACAAGGCCATCAAGGGTGCCCTGATCGGAGGCGTCGTGGGCGCGGGGGTCGCCGCCGTGCAGGCGTCACGGGCCCCCGACCCCGACCGAGACCCCGTCCCCGGCATCGCCAAGGGGGCGGCCGAGGGTGCCGTCGTCGGTGCCGGCGTCGGTCTCGTCCTGCAGTGGCGGGTGACCCGCAAGGCCAAGCGCGCCACTCCCGTGGTCAGGGTCAAGCGCCGCCTCGGCTTCCTGTCCAAGCGGGTCGAGGGCACCATCGATCGGGCGCTCGACGCCGCCGAGGCCGCCCTGCCCCACGTGGAGGAGCTGGCCGAGCGGGCCTCGTCGTCGTTCTTCGACATCGCCGATGCCACCCGGCCCCACGTCCGGGCCCTGGCCGACACGGCGCGCGAGAAGGCCTTCGACCTCTCCGAGGTGGCCATCGAGCAGGCCCGGCCCCACGCCCGGGCGGCGCGGGCCCGGGCACCGGAGCTGGCCGAGCTGGCCCGCGAGCGGGCCGTCGACCTCACCGACCTGGCCAAGGAGAAGGGGCCGTTGCTGGCCGCCTCCACCCGCACCCGGGCGGTCGACCTGGCCGAGACGGCCAAGGATCGGGCCCCTGTGCTGGCCGAGGCCGCCCGTCACCGGGCCGACGAGGTCCGCGCCCGCGTCGCCTGACGGACCTGGAGAGCCGAGCCGCCAGGCGAGGCGACCCAGAAGCACAGTGCGCTGCTCTCCGAGGCCCTGCCGAGGAGATGTCCGCCGCGACCCGGCCCTATCCGCGCCGGTCCTGAGGGCGAACGGTCCCAGTCACCACCACCGGTCGCAGTCGACGTCGAGGTGCTCGAGCACCTCGGCGACGAAGCCGACCGTCCCCACGCACAGGACCGACCCGGCCCGACCCGCCTCCTCCAGGAGGGCGGCGTCGAGCCGGCGCGGTGACGGGGTCCGGCGGAAGCCGAGGTAGGAGTCGGGGATGATCACCGGCCAGACCTCCAGCCCCTCCCGGGCGGCGAAGCACTCCTCGACCGGCTTCCGGTCGGGGAAGCAGGCGAGGGTGAGCGCCGGCGACCCCAGCCGGGCCTCGGCCGCGGCCCGGGCCGCGGCCACGCCCACCGGGTCGACCGGTGCGTCGACGACCCACGTGGTCCCGTACCGGACGTGGACGCTGTCGCGCCCGGGCAGGACGAGCGGCCCCGTCACCGGTGGGGAGGGGAGGCCGAGGCGGGCCGCCAGGGCGGTGCCGGCGGCGACGCCGACGCCGGCGGAGGCGGCGTTCAGGCCAGTGGCCAGGTCGGGGCGGGCCTCGGTCACGACCCGCACCTCGGCGCCGACCGCCCGGGCCCGGCTCCGGATCAGCTCCTCGACCTCCGGTCGCTGCGGGGCGGTGACCACGAGACGGGTGGCGTCGTCGACCACGGCGAGGAGGTCCTCGGCGATCTCGGCGACGGACGTGCCGATCGTCCCGACGTGCTCCTCGAAGATCGGCGTGACCACGACGACCTCGGCG
>DASYLG010000393.1:0-5819 GCA_036009685.1 Iamia sp.
CGACGGCCCCGGGCACGAGCTCGGGGTCGGCGGCCAGCGCGTCGCGCTGGTCGGGGTGCGTGAGCAGCTGGTACATGCCGCCGCTGATGACGTGGCGCGTCGTCTCGTCACCGCCGATGAGGATCAGCAGCGACTCGTGCAGGACCTCGTCGTCCTCGAGCCGGTCGCCGTCGACCTCGGCGTGGACCAGCACGGACATGAGGTCGTTGCGGGGGTTGGCCCGCCGGTCGGCGATCGTCTCGAGGGCGAAGGTCGTGTACCCGGTGAAGGCGTCGGCGGCCGACCCCATGTCCTCGGCCTTCCCCGTCAGGGCCGAGAGGAGGGCGTCGGACCAGGCGAGCAGCTGGGCTCGATCCTCGGGCGCCACGCCCAGGGCGTCGCCGATCATGATCATCGGCAGCCAGGCGGCGACATCGGTGACCAGGTCGCACTCGCCCCGCTCGCAGACGGAGTCGATGATCTGGTCGCAGGCCCGCCGCACCGCGGCCTCCTGCTCGCGGACCCGGCGGGGCGTGAAGCCCTTGTTCACCAGCTTGCGCCGCTTCAGGTGGGCGGGGTCGTCCATGTCGATCATCATCGGGATGGGGCCCGAGTCGGGGCGGATCCCCCCGGCGTTGGAGAAGGTGGCCGGGTCCTTGGCGATGGCCTTCAGGTCGGCGTAGCGGGTGATCCCCCAGACCCGGCCGTCCCAGTACACGGGGGCGTTGGCCCGCATCCAGGCCATCTCCTCGTGGGGGTCACGGCCCCAGAACTCGCCGGCCACGAGATCGATGTCGTCCCGGGTCGGGTGGGTGGCCTCACGCGGCATTGGCGTCGAACCTCATGGGGTGCTCCTCGTGGGGGGTCATGCGGGTCCTCCGGGGACGGGGGTGCGCGGGGTCGCCGGCGCCTCGGGCTCGACCTCGATCAGGGTCAGGTGGGTGCCCCGGGCGGTGCCGACCATGGCGGTGACGGCGCCGGCGACGTCGCCGGGGCGGAGGGCACCGTCGTGGCGGATCAGGCCCCAGCGGTTCCACTCGTCGACCGTCTCGACGACCACGGCCTCGGACCAGGCGGTGCCCTGCTCGGTCGACGCCGGGCCGGGGCGGACGATGCCCACCCGGACCCCGCTGCCCTCCAGCTCCATCTGCAGGGCCCGGGCCATCGCCTCCAGCCCGGCCTTGGCCGTGACGTAGGCGGCCATCCGGGGCCGGGGCACGCGCACCACATCCGAGGTGACGAAGACGACGTCGCCCCGCTGGCGCTCGATCATCCCCGGGACGACCGCGTGGACCAGGGCCTGGGCGCCGAGCAGGTTGACGTGGACCTGGCGGGCGAAGACGTCGGGCTCGGTGTCGACCGCGGCCCGGGGCAGGACCTCGCCGGCGTTGCTGACGAGGACCTCGATCGGGCCGTGGAGAGCCTCGGCCGCCGCCGCGAAGGCGACGATCGAGTCCGCATCCGTCAGGTCGAGGGCGACGGCCGCGGCCTCGTGGCCGTCGGCGCGCAGCTTGGCCGCCGTCTCCTCACAGCGTTCGACCCGGCGGGCGCCGAGGACGACCGGGTGACCGAGGGCGGCCAGCCGGGCGGCCACCGCCGCGCCGATGCCCGACGAGGCACCGGTGACGACCGCCGGCCGGCGATCCGGGTGGGCCGGGAACCGTGGCATCAGCCCCGCCCTCCGCCGTCCTGGCGATCGGAGGTGCCGGCGGTCATCGGGGCACCACGGTGGTGGGGAGGACGGCCAGGCCGCGGACGTTGACGGAGTGGACCCGGGTGATGCCGGCCGGGTCGACGTCGTAGTCGGCGATGCGGGCGACCGCCTCCTCCAGGCAGACCCGGGCCTCGAGCCGGGCCAGCGATGCGCCCAGGCAGAAGTGGCGGCCGAAGCCGAAGCTGGCGAGGGCGCTGGTGTCGCGGCCGATCTCGTAGCGGTCCGGCTCGCCGAAGACCTCACCGTCGCGGTTGGCCGAGCCGACGAGGAGCAGGACCCGGTCGCCGGCCGGGATCGGGGTGCCCCGAACCTCGGTGTCCCGCGTGGTGATGCGGGCCAGCATCTGGGTCGACGTGTCGTAGCGGACCGTCTCCTCGACCCACTCGGGGATGCGGGCGGGATCGGTGAAGGGCTTCGCCCGCTCGTCGGGGTTCCGCCAGGCCCAGTACCAGGCGTTGCCCAGCAGCTTGGTGGTGGTCTCGTTGCCGGCCACGACCATGAGGAACAGGAAGCTGATGATCTCGTCGTCGGTGAGGCGCTCGCCGTCGACGTCGACGTCGATGAGGGCGGAGGTGAGGTCGTCGGTCCGGCTCGCCCGGCGGGCGGCGATCATGTCGGCGTAGTAGCCGGCCAGCACCAGGGCGGCCTCGACCCCCCCGTGGGGGACGTCCATCACCCCCTCCTCGCGGTGGACGAGGAGGTCGGACAGGCGGCGCAGCTCGGCCCGGTCGACGACCGGGACGCCCATGAGCTCGGAGATGACGTCCATCGGGAGCCGGCCGGCGAGAGCGGCGATGAGGTCGAAGCTCCCCCGCTCGACGGCCTCGTCGAGGTAGCCGGCGGCGATCTGGCGGATGCGGGGCTCGAGGTCCAGCACCCGCCGGGGCGTGAAGCCCCGCGACACCAGGCCTCGCATGCGGCCGTGCCGGGGCGGGTCCATGGCCAGGAACGACATGGTCCGGTGGGCGTGCGGTCCCGACACCGCCGGGTCGAGCGACACCCCGTGGGCCGACGAGAACGACGCCGTGTCGCGGAACCCCTCGATCACGTCGGCGTGGCGGGACAGCGCCCAGAAGCCCTGCTCGACGTGGCGGTACACCGGCGCCTCGGCCCGCAGCCGGGCATAGGTCGGGTACGGGTCCTCGTGGATCTCGTAGGAGTACGGGTCGTAGGCGACCGCGACCGGTGCGTCGGTCCCCATCAGTCCGCCCCTCGAGAGATAGCGCTGCTATGCATAGCGCCGCTATGCCTCAGTCGCTCAGGACGATCCGGGTCACGCCGGCCATGCGCTCGGCCAGCTCGGCGTGGGGGAAGTAGCCCATCCCGGCCGAGAGCATCGCCCCCCACAGGGCCAGCTTGAGGGCGTCGAGCCGATCCTCGTCGAGGTCGGGGCCCATGGCCTGGCGGAGCCGGTCGGACACCTCGACGCCGATCTGCTCCCGGACCCGCTCGACGTCGGGGTCGCCGGCCAGCATGCCGGTGGTGCAGGCGGCCGCCAGCTCGGGCTCGTCGCCCACCAGCCCGGCGATGTCGCCGATGGCGATGGTGACCCGCTCGGCGGCGCCGGCCGCGGCGGCGGGGGCGGTCGGCCGCTGGGTCTGGAGCCGACGCCAGAAGACCTCGGCCACCAGGTGATCCTTGGAGGCGAAGTAGGTGTAGGCGGTGGCCGGGGCGACCCCGGCCCGGCGGGCCACGTTCCGGACGGTGAGCCCCTCGTAGCCCGAGCCCCGGACCTCCTCGACGGCGGCGTCGGTGAGCCGGGCCACCGTGTCGGCCTGGCGCTCGCTGAGGTGGCGGCGCACCGGCTCCCGCGTGACTGCGGTGGTGCCACCGATCGTGCTGGACATGGATCTGGACACTAGTCCAGGGCCGAGGGCGCGACGGTCGCCGTCAGGCCCGCGGGTTGGTGAAGGTGGCCAGGAGGTCGGCGAAGGCGGCCTCCTCGCGGACGCGGGCGGCGGCGACGGCGTCGGCCTCGCCCGCCCGGACCAGCCCGCAGATGGCCCGGAGGCCGCCGAGCGGGTGCTCGGCGATGCGGCGGGCGACGGCGGCGACCCGGCCCTGCAGCTCGGCGTCGGCCACGACGTCGACGGCCAGCCCGTGGGCCACGGCGTCGGCGGCCGACACCCAGTCGGCGGTGAGCAGCACCCGGGCGGCCTGCTGGCGCCCCATGCGGGCGGCGAGCAGGACGCTGCTGGCGGCCTCGGGGGGCACGCCCATCTCGGCGAAGGGGACCCGGAGCCGGGCCGACGCCCCCATCCACACCAGGTCGCAGTGGAGCAGCAGGGTGAACCCGATGCCCACGCCGGGGCCGTTCACGGCGGCGAGCAGGGGCTTGTCGAAGGCCTCGACGGCGGCGAGCAGCGACCGGAAGCCGTGCTCGGCCCCGTCGGGCGCGGTGCCGGTGGCGAGGGCGGCCATCTCGGCCAGGTCCTGTCCGGCCGAGAACGCCGGGCCGGCGCCGGTCAGCACCGCGACGTGGACGCCGTCGTCGGCCCGGGCCCGGTCGAGCTCGTCGGCCAGACCGGTGTAGAGCGAGACGTCGAAGGCGTTGCGGGCCGCGGGCCGGTCGAGCGTGAGGGTGCGCACGGCCCCCTCGTCCCCGACCCGCACGACGGGCTCGCTCACGGACGATCCTCGGCGGCGGTCTCGGAGGCCCGGGCCGCGGCCCGGGCGGCGTCGGCGATGACCTTCTCGACCTGACCGTTGAGACGGGCCCCGGACGGCCAGCCGGCGTAGTGGGTCAGGAACACCGCCACCTCGCGGAGCTCGTCGGGTCCGAGCTCGCCGTTGCCGAGGGCGGCGCCCAGCTGGAGGGGCACCACGTCGTGGTCGGCGTTGCCCACCAGCAGCCCGAGCAGCAGCAGCCGCCGGTCCCGCATCGACAGGGTCTCACGTTGCCAGATCTCCCCGAAGAGGTGCTCGACGGTGTAGCCGAAGAAGTCGCCGTCGCCGTCGGAGACCTCCCACCCGTAGACCTCGGCCATCTTCTCCAGGCCGGCCCGCCGCTTCTCCGGATCGCTGTCGATCATCACCTGGACAGTAGTCCAGTCACCTGTCAGGCGAGCCCGTGGCGGACCCGGACCACGAGGTGCCAGGCACCTCGTGGTCCGATCGGGCCCGGCACCTGGTGACCGTCAGCGGGCGGTCCAGCCTCCGTCGACGGTGAGGACGCTGCCGGTGACGTAGGTGGAGGCGTCGGAGGCGAGGAACAGCAGGGCGCCGTCGAGCTCGTGCAGCTCGCCCCGCCGGCCCATGGGGCAGTGCTGGCGGACGAAGGCCGACGACGACTCGTCGGACCACATGTCCTCGGTCATCTCGCTCGGGAACCACCCCGGCGCCAGGGCGTTGACCCGCACCCCCTTGCGGGCCCACTGGCAGCCCAGCTCCCGGCTGAGGTTCACCACCGCCCCCTTCGAGGCGCAGTACGACGCCTGCTTGATCGGCGCCGCCGCCACCGAGCCCAGCATCGAGGCCACGTTGACGATGCTCCCCCGCCCGGCCGCGATCATGGGCCCGACCACCAGTTGGGTCAGGCGGAACAGGCCGTTGAGGTTGACGTCGACGACCGAACGGAACAGCTCGATGGGCTCGGTCTCGGCCGGCTGGGGCGCCCCGATGCCGGCGTTGTTGACCAGGACGTCGACGGCGCCCCCACCGATCTCGGCCCCCAGCTCGGCCAGGGCCACCAGGTCCTCGTCGACGGTGACGTCCACGGCGATCGGCGTGGCGCGGTCGGCCAGCTCGTCGGCCAGGGCCTGGACCCGGTCGAGACGCCGGGCGGCCAGGACGACGTGGGCGCCGGCGCCGTGCAGGACCCGGGCGAAGTGGGCGCCGAGCCCGGCCGAGGCCCCGGTGACGACGGCCGTCCGCCCGTCGAGGCGGAAGGCGGCAAAGGGGTCGGCGGCGCGGGGGTCGGCGGCGAGGGCGTCGGTCATGCCCCCCTTCTAGAGGATCAGGCGCAGCGGGTCGCGGTGATGACGTCGATGCCGCTCCCGCCGACGCGGGAGCCGACCTCGGCGTCCGGCACGGCCCCGGCCCACGCGTCCACGGCGTCGGCGATGGTGGCGCTCCCGGCGGCGTCGTCCCCCACGACCTCGAGGGCGATGCACGACTGCCCGCCGAC
>DASYLG010000394.1:0-8091 GCA_036009685.1 Iamia sp.
GCACGACCTGGTGGCGGCGACCCCCGAGCCCACGACGAGCATCCACGTGTACTCGCCCCCGCTCGAGACGATCGGGCGCTACGACGACGCCGGGATCCGGGTCGCCCACGACCCGGTGGCGGCCGTCCCCGCCGTCCACGACGCCCCCAGCTACGTGCGGGCCCTCGACACCCTCGCATCGTCCTGCCCCCATGGCTGACCTCGACGCCAGCTTCGAGCGATTCACCACCGTCCCGGTGGGAAGGCGTTCACACCTCGCGGGGTGGTGGGGGGTCGTCCGGCGGGTGCTGCTGGCGGTGCTGCCGGTCGCCCTGTTCCTGGGGGCCTGGTCGCTGGTCAGCGCCCTCGGCGTCTGGGACGAGGTGTTCGTGCCCCGGCCGGCAGCGGTCTGGGACCGCTTCGTCGAGTCGGTGACGATCCACGACGGGCGCCGCGGCCTGAGCGACCACTACCTGTGGGAGCACCTCGGGGCCAGCCTGCGGCGCATCCTCGAGGGGGTCGGCTGGGCCGTCGTGGTCGGCATCCCGGTCGGCCTCCTCATCGCCACGGTGCGGCCGGTGGCGGTGCTCCTCGAGCCCTACGTGAACTTCATCCGCAGCCTCCCGCCGCTGGCCTACTTCAGCCTGTTGATCATCTGGTTCGGCATCGAGGACACCAGCAAGGTCTGGCTGCTGTTCCTGGCGGCCGTGGCCCCGATCGCGGTGGCGGTCTCGACCGGCGCCCGCAGCGTCCGGCGCGACCAGCTCGACGCCGCCCGCAGCCTGGGCGCCAGCCGCTTCCAGGTGGTCGTCCACACCGTCCTGCCGTCGGTGCTGCCCGACCTCGTGACCGGCATCCGCCTGGCCGTGGGCTTCGCCTGGACGACGATCGTGGCGGCCGAGACGGTCGACGGGATCCCGGGCATCGGCGGCCTGGCCTGGTCGACCAAGAAGTTCCAGCAGACCGACGTGGCGGTGCTGTGCGTCCTCGTGATCGGCGCCACCGCCCTGCTCCTCGACCACCTCATCCGGGTGGTCGACCGCGCCCTCGTCCCCTGGCGAGGCCAGGCCTGACGACGGCAACCCGACGCCGGCAGATCGCCGGCGTCCCCAACCCCAGGGGGATCCTGAATGCACGACCATGTCCACCACCGCCGGCGCCGCCGGCCGTTCCTCGCCCTGCTGGCCATCTTGGCCCTCCTCCTCGCCGTCGCCGCCTGCGGTGACGACGACGAGCCGGCGGCGTCCGACGACTCCGGATCCGGCTCCGAGGAGACCGGCGGCGCGCCCGAGACGATCACCATCGGCTACCAGCTGATCCCCAACGGCGACCTGGTCGTCAAGGGGTCGGGCTGGCTGGAGGAGGCCTTCCCCGACAGCGAGATCGAGTGGAAGCTGTTCGACTCGGGCGGCTCGGTCAACGAGGCCATCATCGGTGGGAGCATCGACTTCGGCCTGGCCGGCAGCAGCCCCGTGTCCCGCGGCATCTCCACCGGCATCGAGTACCAGGTGCCGTGGATCCACGACGTCATCGGCGAGGCCGAGGCCCTGGTGGTCAACCCCGACACGGTGTCGGGCATCGACGACCTGGCGGGCAAGACCATCGCCACGCCGTTCGCCTCGACGTCGCACTTCAGCCTGCTGGCCGCCCTCGACGATGCCGGCGTCGACCCGGCCGACGTCGACATCATCGACGCCGAGCCCGACGACATCTTCGCGGCCTGGAGCCGGGGCGACATCGACGGCGCCTACGTCTGGAACCCCAACCTGGCGTCGATCATCGACGACGGCGGCGAGGTGCTGATCACCAGCGCCGACCTGGCCGCCGAGGGCACCACGACCTACGACCTGGCGGTCGTGAGCAACGGCTTCGCCGAAGAGTTCCCCGAGGCCGTGCAGACGTGGGTCGAGCAGCAGGACCGGGCCGTGAAGCTGATCCAGGACGAGCCCGACGACGCCGCCGACGTCATCGCCGCCGAGCTCGACATCGACGCCGAGGCCGCCGCCGCCCAGATCGAGGACCTGATCTTCCTCGATGCCTCCGAGCAGGCCGCGGCCGAGAACCTGGGCGGGGGCCTGGCCGAGAACCTCCTGGCCGCCGCCGAGTTCAACGTCGAGCAGGGCGAGATCCCCGAGGCCAAGCCGGCCGGGGACTACGAGGCCGCCGTGAACGCATCGTTCGCCGAGGCGGTCGGTTGATCGTGGCGGAGCCGTCCACGCGATCAGGGGCTGGCTCCGCCACCGGTCCCGGAGCACCACCCCCCGCCTCTGGGGTGGCGCTCCGGGACGTTCGCCACGTCTTCGGCGCCGGCGACCGCCGGGTCGAGGCCCTCGGCCCCGTCGACCTCGACGTCGACGCCGGCGAGCTGGTCTGCATCGTCGGGCCCTCCGGCTGCGGCAAGACCACGCTGCTGCACCTCCTCGCCGGCTTCCACGAGCCCACGGCGGGATCGCTGTCGGTCGGTGCCGTGCCGGTGGCCGGCCCCGACCCCAGCCGGGGTGTGGTGTTCCAGCAGCCGAACCTCTACCCCTGGCTGACCGTGCGGGGGAACGTCGGCTTCGGCCTGCGCATGCGGCGCGTCCCTCGGGCCCAGCGACGGGAGGAGGTCGACCGCTGGCTCACCCTGGTCGGCCTCGACGGGTTCGGCGACCACCGTCCGTACGAGCTGTCGGGCGGCATGCAGCAGCGCTGTCAGATCGCCCGGGTGCTGGCCAACGACCCGGCGCTGATCCTCATGGACGAGCCCTTCGGGGCCCTCGACGCCCTCACCCGCGAGCGGATGCAGCTCGAGCTGCTGCGCATCTGGGGCCAGGACGAGCGCACCGTCGTCTTCATCACCCACAGCGTCGACGAGGCCGTCCTGCTGGGGACGCGGGTGCTGGTGATGAGCCCGCGGCCGGGCCGCATCGTGTTCGACGAACGGAGCCCGTTCGGTCCCGACGTCGCGCGCGGTCGCGACCTCCGCCTCCACTCCGACTTCGTCCCCTTCCGCGAGCGCGTCGCCGCCGCCATCGATCTCTAGAGGAGCCGCCAGGCGACCCAGAAGCACAGTGCCCTTCTCTCCGAGGCCCTGCCGAGGAGATGTCCGGCGCGACCGGCCCCATCCACACCTCCCCATAGGACCCCCCATGCCCCTCGGCCTCCACTGGTTCCTGCCCACCGCCGGCGACAGCCGCGACGTGGTCGGCTTCGGCCCGACCGCGTCCCGGCGCGACGCCGGCCTCGATCACCTCGCCACCGTGGCCCGGGTGGCCGAGCAGGTCGGCTTCGACGCCGTGCTCACCCCGACGGGCACGTTCTGCGAGGACGCCTGGATCACCACGGCCGCCCTCATCCGCGAGACCCGGCGGCTGCGGTTCCTCGTGGCCTTCCGGCCCGGTCTGATCTCGCCCACGCTCGCGGCCCAGCAGGCCGCCACCTTCCAGCGGCTGAGCGAGGGACGGGTGCTGCTCAACGTCGTGACCGGCGGCAGCGCGGTCGAGCAGCGCCGCTTTGGCGACCATCTCGACCACGACCGCCGCTACGACCGGTGCGACGAGTTCCTCACCGTGCTGCGGGGGGCGTGGACCGGTCGGCCCTTCGACTTCGCCGGCGAGCACTACGAGGTCGAGGGGGCGCTGGCGACGCCGGCGCCCGACCCGCAGCCGGCGATCTTCTTCGGCGGCTCGTCCGATGCCGGCAAGCGGGTCGCCGCCCGCCACGCCGACGTCTGGCTGATGTGGGGCGAGCCGCCGTCGTCCGCGGCCGCCGAGATCGCCGACGTACGGGCCCGCGCCGCGGCCGAGGGGCGCGACGTGCGCTTCGGCATCCGGCTCCACACCATCACCCGGGACCGCGCCGCCGACGCCTGGGCCGAGGCCGATCGGCTGGTGGCGGCCATGCCACCCGAGGTCATCGCCCGCTCCCAGAAGCTGGTGGCGGCGACCAGCGAGTCGGTGGGCCAGGCCCGAATGGCGGCGCTGCACGGGGGTAGGACCGATGGCCTGGTGATCGCCCCCAACCTGTGGGCCGGCTTCGGGCTCGTCCGCGGGGGTGCCGGGACCGCCCTGGTGGGCAGCCACGAGGAGGTGGCCGAGCGGTTGATCGAGTACCACGAGCTCGGCTTCGACCACGTGATCCTCTCGGGCCAGCCCCACGTCGAGGAGGCGTACTGGTTCGGCGAGGGCGTGATCCCGCGGCTGCGGGCCGCCGGCATCGCCGCCGAGCCCGGCGCGCCGATCCCGTCCGCCGGGCCGGCGGTGGCCCCGGGTGAGAGGCTGAGCGCGTGAGCGTCGTCTCCGCCTCGGGCCTGAACGTGGTCGCCCTCAACGGCAGCCCGTCGGACCCCTCGCGCTCGCGGGTCCTGGCCGAGCGGGCCCTCGCCTTCGCCGGCGGCGGACGCCTGATCGACCTGGCCACCCTCGACCCCGCCGCCCTGCTGGGCCTGGGCGAGGATCCCGGGGTCGTCGAGGTGCGGGACGCGGTGGTCGCCAGCGACGTGCTGATCGTGGCCACGCCGGTGTACCGGGCGACCTACACGGCGCTGACCAAGACCATCTTCGACCTGCTCCCCATGGGCGGTCTCCACGGGACGGCGGTGGTGCCCATCGCCTCCGGCTTCGTGGCCGAGCACAGCCTGTCGGTCGACCACGGCCTGCGTCCGCTCATCGCCAGCCTCGGCGGCTGGACCACCCCGACCGGGGTCTACGCCACCCGGGCCGACGTCAGCGACGACGGCGTCATCTCCGAGGCGGTCGAGACCCAGCTCGCCGCTGCCGTCGACGAGGCCATCGGCGTCGCCCGCAGCCTCCGCCGCGCCTGACGACGCGAGGTTTGAGCGGTTTACCACCGTCACGGTGGGAAATCGCTCAAACCTCGCGGGGTGGCGCGGTCAGGAGGGGGGCGAGGGCGAGGGCCTGGGCGCGGAGCTCGGGGATGGCGGTGGTCTCGAAGAGGGTGCCCTTCCGGAGCGGGCCGAGGGTGAAGAGACCGGCCCGCGCGTCGCCGTCGGGTCCGAGGAGGCCGCCGCAGGGGTCGACGGCCAGGCCCATCCGGTGGGGACCGAGGGCGGCCGTGCCCGTGTCGAGGAGGTGGCGGAGCAGGGGGTCGGTGGTGCGGCCCACATCGGCGCTGGGACCGGTGCAGGACACCACCAGCCCGGCCCGGCGGCGCCGGCCGTCCCGGGTGCGCACCACGGCGCCGTCGTCGTCGGCGGTGACCTCGGCGACCGTCCCCCGCTCGACGCCGATCAGCCCCCGGCGGGCCAGCGAGGAGAAGCGGTCGGCGACGGCGGGGGCCATGCGGTGGCGGTGCACGGTCCAGGCGCTCAGCCCCCGCCGCAGGAGCTTGGCCTGCTCGGCCTCGGGCAATCGGGCCCAGACGGTGTCGGCCCGGTCCCGCATGGCATCCATGGCGGCCGGCCACCCCGCCGGCTCGGTGCGGCCGTACATCACGACCAGCCGGCGCACCCGGGCGGCGGTGAGCGGACCGGCCGGGACGGGGAAGCCCTCGGTCGGGGACTCGCGGTGGAGCGCATGGGCCCGGGGCACGTACCCGTGCCGGGACAGGGCGGTGACGGTGGCGCCCGCCGCCGTCGCCGTGAGGGCCACATCGACCATGGTCAGCCCCGACCCGAGCACGAGGACGTCCCCGGCCTCCGCCGCCCGCCCGGCCAGGTCGGCCGTCCACGGGTCGGCCACCACCCGGGGGTGATCCGGCAGTGCCACCGGCCCCGGCCCCGGCGGCGGCCCGGTGGCGAGGACCACGTGGCGGGCGTGCACGTTGCCCCCGTCCGCCAACCCCAGAGCGAACTGGCGATCAGATCCGGCGGGTTCCCGCCGGATCTGATCGCCAGTTCGGGGGAGGAGCGAGGTGACTCGACCGTCGATGACGTGGGCGTCGGAGGACTCGAGCTGGGCGGCGAGGTAGGCGCCGTAGGTGGCGCGGGGGATGTACGCCTCGGGATCGGTGTCCCCGATCCACCGGGCCAGGTGGTCGGAGCCGTCGGCGTCGACCGAGAGCCGGCGCACGGGGACGTTCATGCGGT
Organism: Iamia sp.; assembly: GCA_036009685.1. Classification (GTDB taxonomy): domain Bacteria; phylum Actinomycetota; class Acidimicrobiia; order Acidimicrobiales; family Iamiaceae; genus Iamia. Next base: position 6,005 of record DASYLG010000394.1, read on the forward strand.
GCTGGTCGTCGGTGGTGCTGTAGGCGACGCCGCGACCGGCGGCGTGGCCGGTGCCGATCACGGCGACGGTGGCATCGGGGCGACATCGGCGCAGGGCGGTGGCGAGCAGCGTGGCGGCCGCCCCGGCCCCCACGATGGCGATGTCGACCTCGTCCCGCACCCTCTTCACCCCATCTCCTGTCGGGAAACCAGACTACAGGCTCCATGGCAGGCTGAGGGCCGTGGAGCAGCGCTCGACCCGTGAGAGGATCGTCGACGCCGCCGTCGGCTGCCTGGTCCGGCTCGGGTGGGAGAAGACGACGATCAGCGAGGTGGCGGCCCAGGCCGGGGTCAGCCGGCCGACGCTGTACGCCCACTTCGGCACCAAGGACGACCTCTTCGTCGAGGTGTCGGGGCGGGCCGCCCAGCGGATCAGCGAGCGGGTCGTCGCCGAGGCCGAGGCCAGCGCGGCCAGCGGCGCCGAGTTCGTGGTGGAGACGGTCGTCGCCGCCGTGCGGGAGTATCGGGCCGACCCGTCGGCCTCGCTCGTCGGCCTGGTGCGGCCGGGCCAGGCCCTGGCGGCCGAGTCGGTCGAGGTGTCGCGCGCCCTCCTCCAGCCGCTGGTCGGGTGGGAGCCGAAGCTGGCCGACGAGCTCGACGAGGTGGCCGAGACGGTGATGCGGTTCGTCGTCTCGCTGATGGTCGACGACGGCACCCGCCACCGCACGGACGCCGACCTCCGGGCCTACCTCCACCGTCGCCTCGTCCCCGCTTTACACATCTCGACCTGAGTGTAATGTCGCGGGCGTGACCACCGACACAGCCGAGGCCCCAGCAGGGCGAGAGATCCACCTCCGCACCTGCCCGCTGTGCGAGGCCATGTGCGGGCTCGAGGTCCACGTCGAGGGCGAGCAGGTCGTCCTCATCCGGGCCGACCGGGACGACGTCTGGAGCAAGGGCCACCTCTGCCCCAAGGGCACGACGCTCGGCCATCTCCACCACGACCCCGACCGGCTGCGGGTGCCGATGATCCGCGACGGCGACACCTGGCGCGAGGCCAGCTGGCCCGCGGCGTTCGACCGCTGCACCGAGCTCCTGGCGCCGGTCGTCGCCGAGTACGGCATCGAGGCGGTCACCGCCTACGTCGGCAACCCGCTGGCCCACGCCTTCAGCCTCGGGCGCTACATCGGCATCCTCATCGGGATGTCCGGCATCCCCATGATCTACAGCGCCGGCACCGTCGACCAGTGGCCCAAGAACGTCAGCTCCCACCTGATGTACGGGGGCATGTGGCGCATCCCCGTGCCCGACATCCCCCGCACCGACCTGCTCGTCGTCATGGGCGCCAACCCGGCGGCGTCGCAGGGGTCGCTGCTCAGCTGCCCCGACGTGATGGGCCACATCGACGCCATCCGGGCGCGGGGCGGGAAGGTCGTCGTGGTCGACCCTCGCCGCACCGGCACCGCGGCCCGGGCCGACGAGTGGCTGGCCATCACGCCCGGCACCGACGCCGCCCTGCTGCTCGCCCTGTGCCAGGTCGTTTTCGAGGAGGGACTGGTGCGCCTGGGCCCGGCCGAGGGGCTGGTCGACGGCGTCGAGGAGGTCGGGCGGCTCGTGGCCGACTGGACGCCGGAGCGGGTGGCGGCCGTGACGGGCATCGAGGCCGGCCGCATCCGCACGCTCGCCCGCCAGCTGGCCACCACCGAGCGGGCCGTCGTCTACGGCCGCATCGGCACCTGCAACCAGGAGTTCGGCACGCTCGCCTCGTGGCTGGTCGACGTGCTCAACACCATCACCGGGCACCTCGACGCCGAGGGCGGGTCGATGTTCCCCCGCCCGGCGGCGTGGCCGGTGACGGACCTGCCCATGCCCGGGCTGGAGGGCGGCAAGCCCGAGTTCGGGCGGTGGAGGACCCGGGTGCGGGGCGCGCCCGAGGTGCTGGGGCACGTGCCTGTGAGCTGCCTGGCCGAGGAGATCGCCGAGCCCGGTGAGGGCCAGATCCGGGCCCTGTTCACGGTGGCCGGCAACCCCGTCCTGTCGGCCCCCGGTGGCGACCGGCTCGACGAGGCGCTGGCCGGCCTCGACTGCATGGTCAGCGTCGACAACTG
>DASYLG010000395.1:0-2277 GCA_036009685.1 Iamia sp.
GGCGATGGCGACGATGCGCCCTCGGGCCACGGCGACGTCGGCGAGGCGGGCGGGGGCACCGGTGCCGTCGACGACGGTGCCGCCGGTGATCAGGTGGTCGAGCATGGGGAGCCTCCGGGGCCGCAGTGCGGTGCGGCCAACATCTGACGGGTCGTCAGATTAGCCGTGGCCCCCCGCCAGGCGCAGCCCGACGCGAATCGGCGACCCTGAGCGGGCACTGGGCCTGCTCAGGGTCGCCGTTCCGGGTGATCGGCGGTGGGGTCGGACCGCCCACGGCCCGGGACTAGGCCGCGTTCGAGGTGGCCACCTGCGGCGGCCGGGTGAGGTGGCGAGCCACCAGGGTGAAGGCCCGGATGCGGGCCGGCCACGGCTCCCGGCGGTCGCCGAGGACGGCGACGGCGATGCGGGAGGCGCCGGCCTCCCGGCCCTCACGGGCCAGGCGGGCGAGGGCGTGCTCGTTGGCCTCGACCCCGTGTGTGGCGAGGTCGGAGGCCAGCTGGTCGAGGTCGATGCTGGTTTCCATGAGTCCTTTGTACGCCCGGAGGAGGTTCACGGCTAGCGATGATCCCTTCTGGTGAGCAACAGGTACGCTGATGGGCATGACCCGCCTGCGCGACGTCGAGATCAAGCACCTGGTGGCCCTGGAGGCGGTGGCCGAGGAGAGGACCTTCGGCAAGGCCGCCACCCGTCTCGGCTACACCCAGTCGGCGGTGAGCCAGCAGATCGCCGGGCTCGAGCGCATCCTCGGCGCTCCCGTCTTCGACCGCCCGGGCGGTCCCCGTCCGGTCGAGCTGACCCCCCTCGGCGACCTGCTGCTCGAGCACGCCCGCGACGTCCTCCGTCGGGTCGACGCCACCGGCGACACCGTCGACCGCTTCCTGCGGGGCGAGAGCGGCCGGCTCCTGGTGGGCACCTTCCAGAGCATCACCACGTCGATCCTCCCGACCATCGTCGGCCGCATGCGCGACGAGACCCCGGACGTCGACATCCGCCTGGTGGAGAACAACGACAAGGAGATCTTCCCGGGGGCCCTGGCCCGCGGCGAGATGGACGTGGCCTTCACGCTCGACTCCGGCTGGCCCGACCTCGAGACCGAGATCCTGTTCGACGATCCCTACCTCGTGGTCACCGAGCTCGACGAGGGGCGGTGCGGCCCCTTCCCGACGCAGGGCCTCATCGGCCGGGGCCTCGTCGGCTACCAGGTGTCGAGCTGTCAGCAGGACATCGAGCGGTCTCTCGCCTCGGTGCTGAAGGGAGACCTCGACTGGGTGTTCCGCACCAACGACAACATGGCGGTCGTCGCCCTGGTCCGCGCCGGGATGGGTGCGGCGGTCGTGCCCCGCCTGGCCCTCGATGTCCGCGACCCCACCGTCGCCATCCACGAGATGGACCCGCCGATCCCGCCCCGCCGGGTCGGCCTCTCCTGGAAGGCCGACCGCACCCTCTCGCCGGTCGCCCGCCGCTTCATCGAGGTGGCGCGCGAGGTCTGCGCCGCCCACGTCACCACCCTCACCCCCGTCGGCTGACGCGTCAGCTCCGGTCCAGCCCTCTCGCCAGGTGAGGGGGGTGACGACTGCGTCGAGGCGAGGAGAGGACGTCGAGATCGACGGTCACGGGCCGAGCTAGCACTCGACGGTCTGGATCTCCTTGGTGACCGAGTCGGTCTCGTCGCCGCGGGTGACGGTGAGGGTGGCCTCGGTGAGGCGGGTGGTCACCCGCGGGTCGGGCTCGGTCGACGTGGTCTCGTCGCCGAAGGCCATGAAGGACCAGTCCCACGTCTCGGGGTCGCCGGCGGACTCGTCGGTGAACTGGATGTCCCGCAGCGGGCAGCTCGTGGGTCCGGTCGCCTCGTAGTCGGGCTCGTAGGTGAAGTCGGCGACGAGGTCGGTGGCGGGTGCGTCCTCGTCCTGCGCCGACGGAGGCTCGCCGGAGCACGCCGGACCGACGAGCGCGACGAGGACCAGCGCCATGCCGACCGCCCGCCCCCGCACCGACCGACCTACGGGATGTGCTCGAGGTCGGTGCTGGAGATGCTGCCGGAGCGGACGGCGTAGCGGCAGAGGTTGTCCTTGGCCTCGGGGCCCTCGAGCCCGGGGACGCCGGCCGAGGCGTACTTCTTCACCAGGTCGGCGATGCAGTTCTCGACCCGGCTGCGGGAGAGGAACAGCCGCTCGGCGGCCTGGGCGTAGGAGGCCGGCTTGGACTGGTCGCCGCTCTTGGTCAACAGCGGCTCGCACAGGGCGGTGAGGATCCGGCGCTCGGCGTTGGTGAACTCGA